>JAKOOD010000162.1 GCA_022701635.1 Burkholderiaceae bacterium
TCGCTGGCAACCCGCATTCTCGAAGTCAAGGAAGACCAGGTAGTGGACTATCCGGGCAATTACGAGGATTATCTGCGTAGCCAGGGCCTGAACTAATTTACTGTTGGTTGAACGCGTGGACGGCAGAACCGACCACCCTACGGAAGCGCATGCGTTACGGTAGGGTGGACGGTTTCCCGTCCACGCGTTCATTTACATTTGATGACATCGCCATGAACACCATCGCCCCCATCAAGACCTTCGAATACGACCGCCCGGTCGGCGGCGTCTGCTCGACCGCCGAGGCCTGGGCGCGCACGCCTTCGCCGCTGGAGATCGCCGAAAAGAACGCCCTCAAGGAGCGCATCCGCACGCTGCTGAAGGAACGCGAGGCCGTGCTGGTCGCCCATTACTACGTGGACGCCGACCTGCAGGACCTGGCCGAGGAAACCGGCGGCTGCGTCTCGGACTCGCTGGAAATGGCGCGCTTCGGACGCGACCACCCGGCCAGGACCCTGGTCGTGGCCGGCGTGCGTTTCATGGGCGAGACGGCGAAGATCCTGAGCCCGGAGAAGACCATCCTGATGCCGGACCTGGACGCCACCTGTTCCCTCGACCTGGGCTGCCCGGCCGACGAATTCGCCGCCTTCTGCGACCAGCATCCGGACCGCACGGTGGTGGTCTATGCCAACACCAGCGCCGCCGTCAAGGCGCGCGCCGACTGGATGGTGACCTCGTCGATCGGCCTCGACATCGTCGAAGCGCTGCACAAGGAAGGCAAGAAGATCCTGTGGGCACCGGACCGCCACCTCGGCTCCTACATCCAGAAAAAGACCGGCGCCGACATGCTGCTGTGGCAGGGTTCCTGCCTGGTGCACGACGAGTTCAAGGGCGTCGAACTCGACCTGCTGCGCGCCGAATACCCGGATGCGAAGGTCCTGGTGCATCCGGAGTCGCCGAGCAACGTGGTCGAGCAGGCCGACGTGGTCGGTTCGACCACGCAATTGATCAACGCTGCCCAGACCATGGACGCGACCCATTTCATCGTCGCCACCGACAACGGCATCCTCCACAAGATGCGCATGGCGGCGCCGGGCAAAACCCTGATCGAAGCGCCGACCGCCGGCAACAGCGCCACCTGCAAGAGCTGCGCGCACTGCCCGTGGATGGCGATGAACGGCCTGCAGAACCTGGCCGACGTCCTCGAGGGCGGGAAACTGCGGGGCAACAACGAGATCTTCGTCGACCCGGAAACCGGCCGCCAGGCCAAGCGCGCGATCGACCGCATGCTCGATTTCGCGGCCGCGAAAAAGGCGAAAGCGCTGCCGACCGGCGCGCTCGAACAAGAAACCAACCTGTTTAATGGAATCGGCCCGGCATGAGCAATCTTCGCAATCCCTTTGCCGACGAAGGCAAGTTCGGCGCCAAGTTCGACGACAAGCTGCAGGCGGCGTTTGAACAAAACCTGCTGGCCGCGCTGCTGGAAGACGTCGGCAGCGGCGACCTGACCGGCAAGCTGGTGCCCGAGCAACCGCGCGCCAAGGCGCGCGTGATCGTGCGCGAGCAGGCCGTGCTGTGCGGCGCGCCCTGGTTCGAGGGCATCATGCTGGCGATCGACCCGGATATCGAGATCGACTGGCACTATGCCGAAGGCGAGGTCATGGCCGCCGACTCGCCCGTCTGCACCATCGAAGGCTCGCCGCGCGCGCTGCTGACCGCCGAACGCTCGGCGCTGAACTTCCTGCAACTGCTGTCGGGCGTGGCCTCCGCCACCCGCACCTACGTCGACGTGGTCGCCGGCACCCGTGCGCAGATCCTCGACACCCGCAAGACCATGCCCGGCCTGCGCCAGGCGCAAAAGTATGCGGTGCGCGTGGGCGGCGGCGCCAACCAGCGCATGGCGCTGTACGACGGCATCCTGATCAAGGAAAACCATATCGCGGCCGCGGGCGGTATCACGGCGGCGCTGCAGGCGGCGACTGCGCTGGATGCGGGCGTCACCATCCAGGTCGAGGTCGAGTCGATCGCCGAGCTGGAAGAAGCGCTGGCGGCAGGCGCCGTCTCGATCCTGCTGGACAATTTTGACCTCGACATGATGCGCGATGCGGTGCGCATCAACGGCGGCCGCGCCTCCCTGGAAGCATCGGGCGGCATCAACATGCAGACCGTGCGCGCGATCGCCGAGACCGGCGTCGACCGCATCTCGATCGGCAGCCTGACCAAGGATGTGCGGGCGACCGATTATTCGCTGCGCATCGTCGCCTGAGCACCCCTTGAGCACCGGGGCCTGGCACCCGCATTCGGATGAGCACGGCAAGCCGGTCCTCATCCGCCAGCCCAGCCTGCCGACGCCGCTGGCGGCTTGGGCCGATCCGGCACGCATCGCGACCGTGATCCCGGGCGGCGACATGCCGGCCATGCTGAATGGCATCGCGGTGTCCGCGCAGCCCTTGACCTTGCCAACCGCGGCCGAGGCGATTGCCGAGCCGCCGTTCGTGCTGCCGCCGGGGATGCGGGCCGCCGCCGGGGCGGTCGTGGTCGAGGACGACGGTCGCGTCTGGCTGGTATCGCCGAGCAATGGCTTCGGCGGCTACAACGCGACCTTTCCGAAAGGCCGGCTCGACGCCGGCGGCACGCTACAGCATACGGCCGTGCGCGAAGTGTTCGAAGAATCGGGGCTGGTGGTGCGCCTGGAGGCTTATCTGCTGGACGTCAGCCGCACGCAAACGCATTCACGCTACTACCTTGCCCGCCGCGTCGGCGGCCATCCGGCGCAGATGGGCTGGGAAAGCCAGGCCGTGCACCTGGTGCCGGCGGCGCGGCTGCAGGAAGTGGC
>JAKOOD010000209.1 GCA_022701635.1 Burkholderiaceae bacterium
GTAGCTCAATTGGCAGAGCGTCGGTCTCCAAAACCGAAGGTCGCGGGTTCGATTCCCTCCTCCCCTGCCACCGAATTCGGTGCCAGGCACCCGAAAGTAAAATAAGTATGTCTAATCAATCCGTGCAAACCGTCAGCACCTCGAATGACAAGTTCAAGGTTGCGCTGGCAGTGGTTGCTACGATTGCAGGCGTGGTTGGCTTCTTCATCCTGAAAGGCCAGAACAAACCAGCTCTGATGTGCGCAGGCGCACTCGTGGCTGGTCTTGTCGTTGCCGTCCTGCTGTTGTGGACTTCCGCTACCGGTCGTGACTTCCTGGGCTTCGCCAAAGAGTCCGTACGCGAGACGAAGAAGGTTGTCTGGCCCACCCGCAAGGAAGCAACGCAGATCACCCTGGTGGTGTTCGGTTTCGTCCTCGTGATGGCGATTTTCCTGTGGGGCACGGATAAGATTCTCGAATTCCTGATGTACGACGTTGTTCTGGGATGGAAACAATAATGAGCGAAAACGCTGATAACGTGCCGGGTGAAGATCCGGCGGCCGGCGATGCGGCGGCCGGCGTTCCGGCACAAGACGCAGGTGCGTCCCTGAGTGTCCCGGTCAGCACCAAGCGTTGGTACGTCGTGCATGTCTATTCGGGCATGGAAAAGAGCGTGATGCGCGGCCTGACCGAGCGTATCGAGCGCGGCGGCATGCAGGAACAATTCGGCCGCATCCTGGTCCCGACCGAAGAAGTGGTCGAGGTCAAGAACGGCAGCAAGTCGGTCACCGAGCGCCGTTTCTTCCCGGGCTACGTGCTGGTCGAGATGGACATGACCGACGAGTCGTGGCACTTGGTCAAGAATACCCCGAAAGTCACCGGCTTCATCGGCGGCAAGAGCAACAAGCCGACCCCGATTCCAGCCCGCGAGATCGACAAGATCATGCAGCAGGTGCAGGAAGGGGTCGAAAAGCCGCGCCCGAAAGTGCTGTACGAAGTGGGCGAGCAGGTGCGTATCAAGGAAGGCCCGTTCACCGACTTCAACGGCAACGTCGAAGAAGTCAACTACGAAAAATCGAAGGTGCGTGTCACTGTCACCATCTTCGGCCGCGCAACTCCGGTGGAACTGGAGTTCGGGCAGGTAGAGAAAGTCTAAAACGCCCAATCGGAGCGTCGCAGCAGCAAGGCGGAATCCGATAAGAGGAGCTCCGCCAGATGAGTGGTACTGGGGGAGCGCTACCACTCAATCGACATCCAGGAGCCTATCATGGCAAAGAAAATCGTCGGTTTTATCAAGCTGCAAGTGGCAGCTGGTAAGGCAAACCCATCCCCTCCGATCGGCCCGGCACTCGGCCAGCGCGGTCTGAACATCATGGAATTCTGCAAGGCGTTCAACGCCCGTACCCAAGGCATGGAGCCAGGTATGCCGATTCCGGTGGTGATCACCGCCTTCGCGGACAAGTCCTTCACCTTCGAGATGAAGACCCCGCCGGCAACCTACCTGATCAAGAAGTACGCTGGCATCACCAAAGGTTCGGCCAAGCCGCACACCGACAAGGTCGGCACGCTGACCCGTGCCCAAGCGGAAGAAATCGCAAAAACCAAGCAGCCGGACCTGACCGCTGCCGACATGGATGCAGCAGTGCGCATCATCGCCGGCTCGGCACGTTCGATGGGCATCACGGTGGAGGGTATCTAAATGGCTAAGCTGTCCAAGCGCGCAAAAGAAATGAAAGCCAAAGTCGACCGTAACAAGGTCTACGCTTTCGACAACGCCGTTGCGATCGTCAAAGAATTCGCTACCGCCAAGTTCAACGAGTCGATCGACGTCGCCGTGCAACTGGGCGTGGATCCGAAGAAGTCGGACCAGGTTGTCCGCGGTTCCGTGGTGCTGCCGGCTGGTACCGGCAAGACCGTCCGCGTCGCCGTGTTCGCACAGGGCGAAAAAGCCGAGCAGGCTAAAGCCGCCGGCGCCGACATCGTCGGTATGGAAGACCTGGCAGAACGCGTCAAGGCCGGCGACATGCCGTTCGACATCGTGATCGCTTCGCCGGATACCATGCGTATCGTCGGTACCCTGGGTCAGATCCTGGGCCCGCGCGGCCTGATGCCGAACCCGAAGGTTGGCACCGTGACCCCGGACGTGGCTGGCGCCGTCAAGAACGCCAAGGCCGGTCAGGTCCAGTACCGTACCGACAAGGCTGGTATCGTGCACGCCACCATCGGCCGCAAGTCCTTCTCGGACGAGCAGCTGAAGACCAACCTGGTCGCGCTGATCGACGCCCTGAACAAAGCCAAGCCGGCTTCGTCGAAGGGTATCTACCTGCGCAAGGTTGCTCTGTCGTCGACCATGGGCGCTGGCGTCCGCGTCGACCACGGCACCCTGGCTGCTTAAGCGAAGGTCGTATCGTCGTCCCTGCGAAGGCAGGGATGCAAGTTTTTAAGTTTTAGTCCCCGTAGTACACCACGGGGCAGATCTTTGGGCTGGTGGCGCGAGCCACCAGGCAATCAAAGACCGTTGGGCCGAATGCAGAGGTTGGGCATGAGGTTAATAGAACACCCAACGCAGATGGCGAACCCGAACAAGTTTTGTAGTCGATGCTGCGAAGTTTCATCCGCTAGTCTCGCTTCTTAACTTCGGACGCCGTGTTCGAACCGATGTGGGGAATTTTCCTCGCATCATTTAAGGAGATTGACCGTGGGTCTTAATCTGAATGACAAGAAGGTCGTCGTCGAAGAAGTTTCCGCAAAAGTAGCAACTGCGCAAACCATCGTCGTGGCCGAATACCGTGGCATCCAGGTTAGTGCTTTGACGAAACTCCGTGCAACCGCTCGTTCGCAAGGCGTGTACCTGCGTGTTCTGAAGAACACGCTGGCCCGTCGTGCGGTCGAAGGTACGCAGTTCGCACCGCTGGCTGATTCGATGGTTGGTCCGCTGATCTACTCGATCTCGGATGACGCCGTTGCAGCAGCTAAAGTAATTTCCGACTTCTCGAAGACCAACGACAAGCTGGTCGTCAAGGGTGGTAATTACGCTGGTAAGAATCTGGATGTGGCCGGTGTCAATGCGCTGGCAAGCATCCCGAGCCGTGAAGTCCTCATCGCCCAGCTGCTGGGCGTCATGCAGGCTCCGGTTTCCGGCTTTGCACGTGTTCTGGCTGCAGTCGCAGCACAAAAAGGCGAAGGTTCGGCAGCTCCGGCTGAAGAAACCGCAGCAGCTGAATAAGCTGACGTCTTTTTTTTCGAGCATTAATCTACATATACAAATATCTGGAGTTTCAAATGGCAATTAGCAAAGAAGAGTTCCTGGACGCAGTTGGCGCAATGTCGGTCATGGAACTGAACGACCTGGTCAAGGCTTTCGAAGAGAAGTTCGGCGTGTCGGCAGCTGCAATGTCGGCGCCTGCAGCTGGCGGCGGCGCTGCTGCTGCGGCAGTTGAAGAGCAGACCGAATTCAACGTCGTGCTGACCGAAGTCGGCGCGAACAAGGTCGGCGTCATCAAAGCCGTCCGTGAAATCACCGGCCTGGGCCTGAAAGAAGCCAAGGACGTCGTTGACGGCGCACCGAAGACCGTCAAGGAAGCCCTGCCGAAAGCTGACGCTGAAGCCGCTAAGAAGAAGCTGGAAGATGCTGGCGCCAAGGCTGAGCTGAAGTAATACATATGCATTGGGCACCGGCGACGGTGCCCAGCGCCGGAGTCAAAGCTTGCAAATCCCCGCTGAAAAGTGGGGGATGCGGCTTTGGCTCTTTTGTCGTCCCTGCAACACAATGCGTAGTACCCTGCTGTAACAGCAGTGGAAGCACAGCAGTATCGTAACACAGCAGTTCCAGTTGCCCTTTTCATCATGACAGGGGAGGGCGAGATTTGAGGCCTTGCATGTGGTGGCGCCATTGGGCTGGCCACTGGCAATCCCTGAATTCTCATCCTTTCTGTCACTCACGGAGTGTCCATGCACTACTCATTTACTGAGAAGAAACGCATTCGCAAATCGTTCGCGAAGCGCGCCAACGTTCACAACGTTCCCTATCTCCTGGCCAC
>JAKOOD010000213.1 GCA_022701635.1 Burkholderiaceae bacterium
TAGTTCGAGAAGGGCGTTTTTAACTATACAGGTCAATTTTAGACTACACGAGGCGCGATGACGTTTGGAAATGTGATATCTGCGGCTCCTGCTTTTGGCTCTAACCTGACAGACGATATTTATCTGCATGAGAATGACCATGTTAATAACCCGATCGAGCGCGGTTTAGGGGCGTTGTATGTGCCGCTACATGGCTTGGATCTGATTATTCGGAATTCGGTACGTAAGCTTGGTGGTAAATGTTGCGGATTTATAATTGAAGAGTACGTTCAGCGATATCCATATTCCAACATAAATCTTGGTTTCCGCCAGTGAATAAAAATTTGAATTTTCGCTTTTGGCCATGGTTCGGCTGCTGGTTATTTGCTCTATTCGGCCTGGTGGCGTGTGTTCCCGTGACGACCGCGGAACTTGAAGTCGGCACCGGATGCTCGGAAGGCGACCTGAAAAAGGTGGAGCTTATCGTCGAACAGGCGGATTTTTCTCGGCAGTCGATGTTTGTAGATAACCGCGAGCTCGCGAGATTGGAGAAGGACGGTGTCGTATACGCGAAATTCGTGTCGCGCTCGACTCCTGGGATAGTTGTAAGGGTAGAGCTACACAAAACGGGCGGTAAACTTAATTTTTTATTTCAAGAATACAACACCGAGTTTTCCGTTCGATCTTTGGTCATATTGCGTCACCTAACTCGAGGTTTGCGCAATGGCTTAACGAAAGACATTATGGTTACCCTTGGTGGAAAACAGCTGGATATATAAGTTCCTTATTATTGCTCTATACATGCTTTATACTTGTGCATACGCCGGCAGGTTTTGTCGTCATCGGCAAGATGCAGGTATTTCGCGATTGCAGAGCGGTCGCCAAGATTTTTTAATAGGGAACACGTGAAATTGCTAACCTGGCCAAATCGATTTCATGTGCCCGCTTTGTGGCCCTTGCATTGGCGGGATGCATCCCACTTTCGCTCGGCACGATTGATTTTGGAGTAGGCCGCTCTTTTGAAGACATGCCCAAGGTCGAGGCAGTGCTTGCTAATAACGGTTTTTCACAAGCGGAGTTAGTTGTTGAAGGCAAGCACGTCCCGAGAATTGAATACAAAGAAAAGTCTTACTCGGGGTTTTCTTCAAGCTTGAAGGGAGTAGAAGTCGCGGTTGCGTTATATAAAGCTGACGGGCACTTGAGTTTGACGCTAGGGCAAAGGAGTTACAAGCTCACTCCGGAGGTGAAAGAAGCACTGATGAGACTTCAGCGCGATCTAAAACCTGTCTTTGGTCCTGACATCAGCCTCAAGATGTGCGACGATTGTGGTCCTCCCACCATATAGCAACATTCAAGTATGCGCCAAACGTTAAAACTATGTTGCGCACACCGAAGTATTAGATGAGGTGGCTCCTGTTTTCTTGAAATTCCGCTCCAAGCCGCAAGCTGAGCATCAGATGTGTTGGCCTGTGGAGCCGGCGGGAAACAGGGCGCTTTTGTTCGCCTGGTGGACAAGACAGATGCCAACGTTTACCGGAGCAAACACATAACTGATGCGTCGATTTGCGCGTAAGCAATCGTTCACTGAGCGCTCAAACGAATTAAAGCGGCGATGTCAAATAGTCGGATACAGCCTATGAACAATGGAGGGAAGGAGACGTGAGTGCAGTTTCAGTCCGTGTCGGAAACGCCGCTAAACTAAGCTCATGTGGTGCTAAAGTGTGGTTCTAAGGTAACTCGTTGATTTATAAGGGCGGAAAACGGCCTGCAAAGCCGTGTAGACGGGTTCGACTCCCGTCCTCACCTCCAAATACTAAACGTTCGGGCCTCATTTGAGGCCCGTTTTGTTTTTATATCTTTATATTTTGAAAAATCGTATTTGGCGTCGGCGAGGCCGCATCTATAACGCCTTACCAGCGGCCTAACAGGCCGTTAAAGATGAAAGTGCATGCGCTCAAGCAATGAGTGAATGGCTATCGCCAGTCGAGTTTGAAAAGCGGCATTTTTTACGACTGCAGGATGTTTAGAGACGTGGTGGCGGTTCAAGTGTGCGCTTGAGCATGGTATATAAGCGCTCGCAGGCTTCGTCGACAGTCTCCGCGTCATGAACGGGTTGCAGGTAGAACGCAGTTTCGAGGCGATCGGTCTCCGTGCGCAACAAGTCTTAAAAATCGCGCCGACCTGCGCGCGCGGCAGTGTTGTATACTTACCTGTCGGGAAGTGTTGCATCAGGCTGCAGGGCGCCAGTCAGCGCAGGTTTTCTAGCAGATTCACCATTTGCACGCGCAAGGTCGACAGGGAGGGCCAGGGCGCAGCGCCAGTGTATTTGCCGATGGCGATGTCCATGCGTTGTTGTCGCTGTCGCTTCAGGTAGGGATTCATTGACATGAGCCGGCGCGCGCTGGTTGATTCCCTAGCGACAAGCGAGCGAGTCGCATGTCGTCGTCGAGTATCCAAGCAACGGGACCGTCGCGTGATTTGATGAAGTGGTAGCGATAGGTCTACAAAGCCGTGCACGCGGACCAATGGCAAGCAGTCCGTACTTTGCCAGCGGCAATTTGCTTACCTTCATTCCGAGCATTCCCGCCTCTTGCGTTATCACATGGATCCGTAAGCCTTGAGCGCGCCAGTGGTCAGCGGCCGCGTCCATACCATAAACAAGCGCCTTGTTCCTCAAAGCGTTTCTAATATGACCACGTCAAGGTCGACCAGTCCAGGCGTGTTCTGGAGCGTAATTGAATATTCATCAAGCCATCCAGAGCGTGAAGCCGCTTCTGCTCCGTGATCAGGCCAACGACGAGATGGATTTTGGGCTCCGATTTGTCAGCGGGTGTGACGGGTGTTGGCGACATTTGCGCCGGCACTCTCAGCGAGGCTGCTGTTGTTGACCTCCATTAAACGGTCTTGTTGTGCGTGCTTCTACCGCAACCGGCTGCTCTTCAGTCATGTGTACCGCGCTATATGAACTAACGCATTCCTTCCACGGGCAATCCTAGTTCGTTCAGATTGTGAAGACTCTGGATGTGCCTGACTAGATGACACGTTGAATCAAAATCGTATGACATTGCACGGGGTCGACGGTGCCGAATCGCACGCCGCAATAATTGATGAAAGAAGTCTGGTCGGCCGGAGCCAGCGCTTCATATCGCATGATTTCCAGGCCATTCTGAGCTGGGTTTTGGAACACTAACTTCGCGGATGGCCGATGCTTGATGAAAGCTTGCCACGCCACGCCTACCTCGTGGTCGCCAACGATTCGTTCTACCCCTACAAATGACCATAGCATGCCAAAAATCACGGCTACAAGGAGTGCTCTGTTAATCCGCGTATTGGTCATGGTGGCGACAATTGGTACTCTTTGCGAATCTGGGCTGCAATCTCCATCCCGTAAGTTCCCGGGCAAGCGCGACTCGTACCATGCGTCTTGGCATACTCACGGTGTCCACCCAGCTTTTTGATTTCAAAAAAATGCTTCAAGGACTTTACCAGAACCGACACGGCATGTAGTTGCTTCTCCGTCGGCGTATCGTGCTCTACATCTTCGTTGTCCTTGTTCTGGCCGATCCATTCCTTGACCCCGGCGATGACACCACGTTTCTTTGTCACATTCCACGCCCCTGGACCATACTTCTCGGCTTCGCCCGCAACGCTCAAATCGGCAAGGAATACGATGCCGATAACGCCGGTATTCCCTCCCTCGATGTGTGCTCCTTTACAGCGTATGTCCAGGGCTTCATATACCGCCCCGCTGCAGTCGATAGCGTAGTGGTAACTGAGGTGGCCGAAGGAATCTATGTCGGTGGCTTCCGCCTTGCGGAGCTGGGCGGCGCCGTCAGCGGAGCAACTGTAGCTATTGCCGGCGTGGTGGATTGCGATCGCCTTGTAATCCCAGTCTGTATCCGGGCTTGTCGCGGGGGTCTTGGCCTTCCAGTCCGACCGCGTTTTGAATACGACGTTCTCGCGCCGGATGGCCACGATGATGGCCTGGCGCGTCGCTGCTTTATGGTCGACCGCGACCTGGACGGTTTTTATCGCCGCAGTCCGTTTTGCGTCGACCGTGGCCTGCGTTTCGAAAGGCCCGGCTTTCAAGTCAGTTGTTGAGGTTTGGCTCATACTTCAAGCTCTTCACGGTTAATAGACTTGCCTTTTGGCGACCGGAACATGAAATGCACGGCAATCTGTTCGGGGTGGGCCGTTTCGATAACCTCGGTAAAGCCTTCCGAGTCCGTAACCCCTCCATGCGCTACTCCGGTCTCGCGCTTCAATATGTAGACGCACTTGGGGCAGGGTTTGCCAGTTTCCGGGTCCAGTGCCTGAAAGCGCAACGCCAACGGCTCGTCGGTCTCGTCGGTATTCGCCACCAGCCGTGGCACCGCGGTTGCGGCAGTCGCTGCCGGCGCTGCCCCGCCAGCACCGTCATCGATCGTTGCAGTGAATTGGCTCGCGATCAGCTTCGCGCCACAGGCTGTCTCATCATCCTGTCGAGCAATTGGCTGGCCGCTCAATACGTCGAGTGCTCCGGTGACGATCGGATGTGTGCCGCCACATTGCGGACAAGAGACTTTGTCGCCCACGCGTGCAACGTTCTTCCCATAAAGTACATACGTTAAGTCTGCGGTTACCACCGTACCGCCGTGGGTCGTGCGGTCGCCGTACCGCACGATTGCTCTCTTGGTCATCTCAACTCCCGTGAAGCCACATCGGTGCTCAACATGGCCAATCGAAGACTCGCTACACTTTTTTAAGGTACCAAATGATCTGGTTACCGTCGCCGTCGAACTGAGGTCCGGGAATCTCTTCGCCCACCTTCAAATTTAGAACGACATCTGGTCGGGCGCGAGAAAACCACTGGCCTGCACATGGACTATCCTGGCCCGGCAAAGCGCCCAAGCCCGCGCAGCTGGTCTTTATGGCATGGTAATCCGGCGACTGGTCTATCGCCGTCGATTCGACGTCATGAAGTACGTCGCGCAGCCGCTCAATCTCGTCATCGTCAAAAAAATCGTTGCGAACGAGATGGAATTTCGCTAAGCCGAGTGGTGTGAGGCGGATCGCGCCGATACGGTCCGCGTCGTGCTCGATGAGCCCGGCGTGCTGAGCGGTCGCCAACGCCTCGTTGACGATGTCCCCACTAGCTTCAGCTAGCACATCCGAAGTTGCCACGGCGTTGACTGACACGCTATCAGAACCATCATAGTCGGACATGGCAAAAGGATAGAGGACTGCCTTGACAAGGTCGTCTTGCAAAAAATCGAGATCAGTACTTGCAGCTGCCTCCATCACTTCGCTCCTTTGGAATGCGCTTCGTCCGCGCGGACGATGGAGTTTCCGCGTACTGAATAGATTATTGGCTTCTGCTTGCCATTGAGCCCCGATACTTCATAGCCCGTCGCGGAAGGGCCGCGCAGGACACGATATTGGCGGTTGCAACCGCTGAAGTTGCGATCGATGACGGCAAGTTTATTATCGGCTATTGAAACCAGATATGCACGATCCTCGCCCATACCGGCTGCACACCCAACGTGCTTCTTGCTGTACTCGGACGGTCTGGACATTGTTAACACGACGTAATCGGCTGTCGGCGTGTTGATCAGCGATTCAGCGTCAACCTCGACCTCAAAATGCTCTTTAAACAATTTATCGATTTCAGGCGAATAGACTAGCTTGCCCGGTGCTTTCTGCCGGATATTCAGCAGATACACTTTTTTCTTTACGGCGTCACTGCAGCAAGAGGCGTCATCCTCATGGGTAAAGATATACTTGATCGGCGTTACCGCATCCTTGTATTCAGCCCTGTAGTTAGCGAGTCTAGTTTCGCTAACAGCCTGCTCGGCAAAAGCGGATGCACAGACGACGAGACCAAGCAGGCCGATATATTTCTTAGTGATTTGCGACATGGTCTGCATAACAAACTCCTGTATAAACCCATGGATGCTCAGCGGTCTGGCCGGCTTTCATTTTCGAATATTCATCTTTGTCACGCTCGTGCAGCTCAGCTTCTGACTTGCCCTTGTTGGCCTCAACGTCCATATTCCAACCGATATTGCCTGTCTTGGTGTCGCACATTATCTCGTCTTTCCGCTGCCACTTTTTGGTTGTGGCATTCCACTCATGGTAAGGACCGCCATTCCAGCGTGAGATCGTTTCCATGTCGAGCATATCCTGCGTGTACGATTCTACACCGTGACTATCAAGGAACTTCTTGGCAGCCTTTTTCTTGACGTTTATAAGGGCAATCCCGGCATTCAGATTCTCTTGCCAGCTCCAGATCTGCGTATATGTTGGTATTGGCGAAGTGAGTTGAGTCAAGCCATAGCCGCGGTCGCCCGCAACCACCGGTTCCAAGTCGAGGTTGATCACATGCTTAAAATTGGACTCTTGCTTTATCAGCTTTTCGAGCGCCGTGGAGTCGCGGGCTTCAAGATAAGCCTTGATCTTTTCAGGAGTCGGCTGCTTTGCGAGAACTACGACGGTTCTGCGAAACTTGGCTTCGCCAACCTCGACTGTCACGCATAGCTTCCCGCCGATAGCCTTGTTAACTTGTTTCGCACTCCATGTCTTTTCATCTTGCGTACATTCGCCATGATCCTTGAAAGAAGCCACTTTTTTGCCTCTCTTTTTTTCGCGCAGACCACTCACGTGGGCATCCCATGACATTACCCAGCTCCATTTATAGGGCCCAGGCATGGCGGTTTTGATCTCGAAGTCGATCGTCGGGAAAACCGCGTCTTCGTCGATATAGAATTTATCGAGGGTGTTCGGTTTTACCCACTCTCCAACGTCATCCGGCTTCGCGACCACCTTGACGACCGAGCCTTCCTTCTTGTTCGTGGTGCCCGCGTTTTTGTTACCCTTCTTGCGCTTTTTTTTAAGAGCCGGTTTTTGCGGATCAGTCGCCATGTGAATTTGCCTCCAATATTTCGATTTCGAGACTACTTGGTTTTTCAGTAAATACTCGTTGGGTCATACCCTGGGCGTCGCTAACTCCATGCCAAACTTTGCCGCAAGCGCTGCGAATCGTGTAAGGACGATTTGCAAGAGCATTGTTGTGGTCGTCGACCAGCCGGAATTGTTCATCGAAACCATCGATCTTCGGAAGGTTGACGTCCGAAACAGGAATTTCCTTACCGGATTCAAAATTCTTCAAGTTCGAATGCACGAGCAGCTTGCCTGAGGTTCCCAGTTCAATGTTGCCGGCTCCAAAGATGGCATAACTCCCACCGCCGTTGATGACTACTTGCTGCTTCGCCGTGATAGTAATGCGGTCGGCTGTATGAGTGATATTGAGTTTCGCAAGCAGATTGATGCTGTTGGAAAGCGACTGGACATCGATGTCGCCTGCCGCCGCTATCAGCTTCATTCCTGCCTTTTGCACGAAAAGACGGAACGTCTTCCGCACGCTTGCAAACATGCTTTCACTGGCGGCGATCGACAAATTCTTGCCCGCTGTGATTGCTGTATCGGCGCCGCTGGCCAGATGCGTAGATTGGGAAGTGGTTGCTGCTATTCCGGCAGGGCTGGAAAGGACAAGCGCAGGTTCCGATATCTGTGGAAAGTCACTTTGCCCACCGGAGTCCGTACCCTTGATAGAATCGTTCTGCGCTTTCAAGCGTTTGGCTACCGCAGCTTGATGTCCGGTAGATTCTTGCGCGCCTACTTTCTCAGCCAGTTTCGCTTGCGCTTCCTGCTCCTGGCTGGCCGTGTTCAGCCGGGCGACGGTCTCGCTCAGGTCCTTCGCATGGGACCGAGCATCCATGCGCGCATCCGTCGTGACCAAGATGCCCTTGCCGGCGCGTAGAACGCCCCAGGCGTTCGTCGTAAGCTCCCATCCTTCGCCGCGATCTTCCTTGCGGCCTGCCGTGTCCTCAATCCGGCCGATGTGCCCGAGCGACAGTTGGCTACATTGATGATCACTCTTGAGTTGCGCCTGGATCTTCTTATGCGTATCGTCCAGAACAAGATGATTGCTCCGACCGCCGGCTAAGTTTCCCTTCTCGGGCACCAGCTCGCGGCTGCGCAGGCCCATCAAATGCTGCTGCCTCGGTACCGACCACGGGGGCATATTGCGTTCGTTATAGACGCTGCCAGTGATAATCGGGCGGTCTGGATTTCCATCAAGCCATTGTACGATTACCTCAGATCCAACTCGCGGAATAGAGGATGCGCCCAGTTCAGCGCCGGCCCATGGGCTGGCGACACGCAACCATGCGGAACTACGCTCGTCGTTATTGCCAATCCGGTCCCAATGGAACTGCACCCGAACCCGGCCATATTCGTCGGTATGAATGCTGTCCGGTCCAGACGGTCCGACCACGGTAGCCGTCTGCGGAGCCAGAATTCTCGTATTCGTGCTGTTGAAGTTCCGCCCCGGGCGCCAGGGTACACTCTTACGACTGCATGTCATACTGTTGCGATACGTCGGCTCCGCGTTGCTCAGCGGCATATAGTTATTTGTCGCTATGTGCCGTACGCCAAGAACAAGAAACTCGTCGTTGTCCGAGTCCCCTTTTTCTGAGTAAAGGCCGTGGTTGAAGTGATCCGTGAACCGGAAATACCGCCCTGGCTTAGCGCGCCGATTGTTGCCTTCCGCCTCGTAATAGCGGCATGAGGACTCCATCTCCTCCATACGCATTCTGCCGATCGTATCCCCATCGTCCGAATTTTTGAAGCCATAGGCGCCTACGTACTCATAAGACTCAATCGCCGGGACGTTGCCTTGCTGACCAAGGGTTGGGGTAATGAAGTAGTTGGGGAGAGGTTTTTTGAAATCGAAACCTGATATGGCAACACTGGAGGGCGCGATGTCGCGGACTGGTGTCCAGTGATCGATAGCATCTTCTTCAGCTTGGCCACCGGCAGCATGAAACCGAACATCCGGGTCACCATCGATGGGTTGGGCCTGTGTTGAATCGTTGGCGAACACGAGTTGATGGCCAAGCTCGGAGTGTTCGTACCAATAGTACAGGCCCGCTGCTTCCCAACGCCGGCTCAGGTAGTTGTGGTCAGTCTCGTCAAACTGGCACGCGTCAGTAAACGGCGGGTCGTCGCCAATGACTCGCCACTCCCATTTCGCATACGGAGCATAGTCACCGAAAATGCTATCTGTCTGTTCCTGGAGCGTCTTCTCGTGGAACAGATAGTTGTCCTTTCGAAGGCTCAGGAATTTCAACCATGGACCTAGTTGTGCTTCGTAATAGGTAACGCTGCCGTCTGAGCGCTTGCGTCGGAATTGAAACACATACCCGGTAAAGTAGCGCAAAGTGCCATCTCCACACACGAGCTCGATGCTCAGCAGTTTCCCCTGCATGTTCTTCAAGGCAAGAGTAGCGTCGTCCGACAGCAGTTCAACCGTGAATTCGAAGTCCCGCGACAATCCCTCAGTAGCGTCAAGCTTGTTGACCAAGAACTGCGAGGAAGGGCCATCATTATGAGGAAAAGAGAGCCGGAGGATACGATTATGTTGACGGCCGAAGGTGACATCGATAAGCGGGGAAATGACGTTATTCATGTCTGCGTTCCGTTGAGTTCCAGTGAGTTTACGACGACTGCGGGCTACTTGGAGCATCGAGTGCGGAAATTTTACAATTGGAATTACGATGAAGAGCCGGCATTAGAGCTGAGCGTCGTGGTCACGGGTTACGATATCGTGAAATGGTGCTAATGTACGTCTTGCTGCGTCAGTTAACATACCATCTGCACGGTAAGTGACGCCCAGCTATGTGAGCGAAAGCGTCGCCGCTAGAGCCACGTTATGGATAGGTTTTGTTTGGGACGGCAGGGGTCGAACTAGAATGAACATCAGCAAAAAATACCATCGCAAGGTAGCGAGCGAGGCCAGCATCTAGCTCTTGACCCATCTGGTCGGGGAAGTTCTTTAGCGTGATAACTACGAGAAACGGCAGAGCCTTCGAGAAAAACTTTTTCGAGCAGCGCTACGGCGGCCACGATGCGGCATTGAGGATGGCAACTGCTTGGCGCGATCGGGTAATTCTAGAAAACCCAGCGCGGACTCGGTCGAACTTCTGCTCAATACTCAGAAGCAACAACACATCAGGCGTCCCGGGCGTATTCCGGCGTCATCGAGAACACAACGCACGCAAGGGCAAGGTGACGAGTTATGACTGCTGGCAAGCGCAACTTCTGACCATTGAAGGGCAGAGGCACCGCAAAAGATTTTCAGTGTCCCAGTATGGTGAGACAGGGCACGAGAATGGCCATCGCTGCCCGCCAGGAGGCGCTGAGGTTGCTCGAGGACAGTACGTTCGGACCAACGGTACATCCTGAGGTTGTAAGCTCTCAGGAGAATACCGACGACTTGCAAAAGGTGGTTGAAGCTCGTCATGCAAGGAGAATCGCGCTGCTGGATGAACGTGCAAGGCGCAGGGAACAGTGCGAGACGCTTGCGATGGATCGTGCACTTCGTGTTGCTGAGGAAGAGCGAAGACGACTTGAACGACCGACGAACAAGACAGGCTATCCTTACATCAGTTGTTGTGATGCCCTGAACGCGCACTGGAGAGTTGCGCTCGACATGGACGGTACTCGATATCGTAGAACGTTTTCGGACGCGCTTAACGAAGGTAAGGCCGGTGCGCTTCGCGCAGCAATAAGCTGGCGCGACAATATTTCATCGAATCAAACTCCCGAATCAGCGCGGCTGGCCGCCCGTGCCCAAGTGCCAGCTGACCTCGACCGTTGAGACGATACGTCTGCTAACGCAGTTGTATCGCTTCAGCTATCTGTCGATCCGGCGGCATGTTTGGCCTGGGCAATCGCGTGTAACTTTGCCGGCACACCTCCAGCAATGACATGTCGCCGGCAGAGTATGAAAAGCAGTATTTCAGCGGCTCTCAAGTATTTCGGAAAGCTGTGGCGATTCAAGCCTTCAGCCAGACCTTCGACACGATGCGCCCATCCGTGGGCGATGGCGTCGGCCCAGCGCCGGATACCGTGAATCCGTCAGCCGTGCCGGGTGCGTAATTCACGACCGCGCCATGCGGCGAAAATCTCACGGGCCGGCCGGTACGATTCATGTGCGCATAGTACGGCACTGCGAGCATCGGCGTGCCGTTGTCCCAGCGCCCGGCCAGGGTCATGACGCCCCCCAGCAGGTCGGGCCGCCAGCGCGGCGTGATCGGACCGCGTCCCAGGCGCCAATCGATGTCCTGGCCGTCGGCGGTCTCGACACTGTAGACAATCGGCCCGTAGGCCAGGGCCACCTGGTCGCGCGTCGCTTCGACGCGGCGGTCGGCGCTGATCCGCTGCGGCACCATGGGCAGTTCCAGCTCGATCCGGTCGCCCGCCTTCCATTCGCGCACGATGACGGCGTAGCCCTTCACAATTTCCGGTGCGATCCTTTCCCCGTTGACCTTTATGTGCTGGTAGCCGGCGACGCGCGGCGTGGCCGTGTAGAGCGCGCTGGTGGCACGGTCGGGAATGCGGAGCCGCATGGCAAAGCGCGTTGGCTGGTCGGGATTGACCGTCATGGCGATCCTTCCGCTCCACGGATAGTCCGTCTTTTGCACCATCTCGACCTTCGTGCCCGCGACGTTGTCGATGTGCATCCGGCTGCCGATGAACAGGTTCACATACAGCCCTTGCGCGTCCTTCACGTAAGTCCATGTCGGCAGCATCAGCAGCGTGCGCGGAATGTTCGCCACGCAGCAGGGGCAGCCATGCCAGAGCGTGCGCTCGGTGTTCACCAAAGGATTGGTGTAGCAATAGGCTTGGCCCGACGCATCGATGCTGCCCATCAGGGCGTTGTACATGGTCTGTTCGTACAGGTCGGCGTAGCGGGCGTCGTGATACGCCAGGTTCATCTTGTACTGGAAGAAGATGAGGCCGCAGCTCGAGCACGACTCGCAGTAGGCGTCGTGGGGAAGCGAGTAGTTCGCGCCGAAACCCTCGGCCGTTTCGCCGCTGCCGACGCCGCCGGTGACGTAGTACTTGCGGTTGACCATGTTATCCCACAGCGACATCACGGCACTCTGGTAGTCGACGTTGCCGGTTTCGGCGGCGATGTCGGCCATGCCCGAGTAGAAGTAGACGGCGCGCACGGCGTGGCCCACGGCCTCGTACTGGCGAACCGGCGGCAGGTGGCTCTGGTCGTACTGCGAGCCGCCCTGGCGTGACTCGAGCAGGAACTGCGCGAGCTTGATGTAGTCGTCACCGCGAGCATCGCCTTCCATGTCGTTGACAAAGCGGCCGAAGCGAACCAGGGCTTGCTCCATTTCCTGGTGACCGTCGAACCAGGCCTTGCGGCCTGGGCCAATGTGCGCGACCCAGCAGTCGGCCAGCTTCTTGGCGGCGTCGTACAGCCGCAAGTCCTTGCCTTCCGTCAGCGTGTAATGGTTGATCGCCGACTCGATGAAATAACCGGCGACGTAGCCTTCGTGATCGCTTCGGTGCGCGGCCGACCAGCGCTCCGGCCAGGCGCCTGGCTTGGCCAGCGTCTTGGCCGTTTGCAGGTAGCCGTCCGGCTCCTGGGCTGCCAGGACGATCGGAATCCAGCGCGCCAGCGTATCGCGCATGCGCTCTTGCGCGACCGCGATCTCGCGATCGTCCTGCGGATCCACCATCAAGGCGATGCAGATCGCTTCGATGGTCTGCAGCACATACGCGTTGGAGAAAACGTAACCCTTGTGCGCGCCGTGCGGCTCACCGCGGTTGGCTTTGCCGGCCTCGATGAAGTTGTCGATGCCGCCGGTGCCGGTCGGGAGGTCGGTTCGCTCGCAAAAGTCGACGACATGCGGAATCCAGCGGGTGATCAGCACCTTGGCGCGTTCGTTCCAGAGCGGGTTGTCGATGCTGTAGCGCTTGGTGTAGACGACGTCGAGCCGGTGTTTCGGCGGCGGCGCCACCGCGTTGACCCGCAGCAGCGAGGTGCTCGCGAATGCGCCGTTGCGGGATTCGAAGGCCAGTTCGTAGGTGCCTGGCGCGGTGAAGCTTGCCGTCGTGCGTGTCACGGCCGTCGAACCAAAGATGACCTGGCCGGGACCGGATACCTTGCGCCACCGGGTCCGTAGCGCGCCTGGTCCTGCCGAGCGCGCAACCGCATCGAGATAGGTGGCGCCGCCGACGATCACCGAACGGTCGATGCCGGCTTGCGCGACCGGGGGCAGGGCGGGGACGGCGCCGGCACTCCATACCTGCCAGTCCAGCAGGCCGGCGCCATGCTTGTCCTGCGTGACCAGGTCCAGCCGCAACCGGGTGGCTGTGACAGGTTCGAATCTCACCTCGGTCAAGCGGTCCGGTTCGACCTCGTAAGCCGAGCTCGCTTGCACGGACACGAACGCCGTGCCGTTCCAGTAGGAGAGACGATACGTGGCGGGCAGGCGCACGGACCCGTCGTCGGTGTACCAATAGACGGCAACGCGGTCGGTCGTCACGGGCACGCGCCATTCGTACTGCACCCAGTGCTGGCCGGCCTCTTCACCGGTGCTGTAATAGCCCGCCGACTGATCGCGCGAGTCGGTCGGCGTGATGCCGTCGCGAAGCGCGTCGAGCGTGCTGTCGGGCGCGTGGAACGAGGTGGAAACCTGAGCGACCCCTGCCAGATTGACGCGCCCATCGACTGCGGCGAATGCCGGATGCGCCGCGTATGCGGTCGCAAGCGCGCTGGCGGCGCCCGCCAGGAAGCGGCGCCGCCCCGAGCGTACAGGGCTGGCGCGGACATGCCCGTCGAGCGTGTGGTCGGCAGGGTGGGAGCCTGTCTTTGTCATGGTCATCCATTGTCTCAAGTGTCGTAGCCGTGAGTGCCCTTGCGAACGCGCAAGCCGTATTCAGTGGGGCTCATGCCGGTGTACGCCTTGAACTGGCGGCTGAAAGCACTGTGGTCGGTGTAGCCACATGCGTTGATCAGCTCAGCGATTTTCATGTGGGGATGCTGTTCGATCAATGTCTGGGCGGCGGATAGCCGGCATTGCAGCAGCAACTGGCGCGGGGATTGATGAAACACCTTCTGGAACAAACGTTCCACCCGCGACAGGGACAAGCCCGCGTCTTCCGCCAAGCCCTTGAGCGAAATATTTTCCTGGTACTTTTCACTGATGGTGCGTGCAATCTGCGCGATCTTGCCATAGGCGGGATTCGGCTCGTCGAGCGCGCCCAGGTCCTGCGACGTGCCGATCAGGCCGACCACCTCGCCGTTTTTCCCGTAGAGCGGCGTCTTCTTCGTCAAGCACCAGCCACGGCTGCGCCAAGGGTAGATGTGCAGCTCGAGTTGCTTGTCGATCGACACGCCCTTGTCGATCACCATCCGGTCCTGGGCCAGATAGGTTTCGGCCAGCGCGCGCGGGAACAGGTCGAGCGCGGTCTTCCCGATGACGTCGCGCTTGTGCTGGACGCCACAGCGCCATACCATCGTCCGATTGATGCTGAGGTAGCGGCCCTCGCGGTCCTTGACGAAAAAGGCGATGTCGTTCAGGGCGTCGAACAAGGACTCGACCGCCTCCACACCGATAGTCTCCAAGGCCTTGGCCACGTTTCGCTCGATCATCATTCCCTCCGGACGCACAACTATAGGCGTCCTGCCGCGGCGTGGCAATTCTTGGGGCCATGCTGAAGCCGGCTGTGCTGATTTCGGCGTGATTGTCAGATGCTGCAGGCAAGACTACGGCGTTGCCAGGTTCTAGCATGGAGCCCTTTACAATTTGTACCCCAACAGCATCTCGGCAGGAGCACACATGAATATCGGCGGAACATCCCAGCAAGCGGCACTCGACACCCTGAAGAACATGGCAGGGGGCGCGGTGCCAATCACCCTGGAAGAATATCGGGCGCGGATCCGGCGCGCGCAGGACCACATGCAATCAGCGGGGATAGCGGCCCTGTACCTGAACGCAGGCAGTAACCTGACCTACTTCTCGGGCATGAAATGGCATCCGAGCGAGCGCATGGTCGGCGCGATCCTGCCTGCGCAGGGCGAACTGGCCTATATCGCGCCGGCCTTCGAGGAGGGCACGATCCGGAATTTCATGGTGGTGCCGGGTGATGTGCATTGCTGGGACGAGCATGAGGATCCGGCCGCGCGGCTGCGCCAGGCGCTCGGCACCTTGGGCGTGTCGGGCGGCACGCTCGGCATCGACGACAGCACGCCGCTCTTCCTGGTCGATAAAATCCGCGCCGCGACGGACGGTTACCATCTACAGTCCGCGGCGTCGCTCACCTCGACCTGCCGCATGCACAAGTCGGATGCGGAACTTGCGCTGATCCAGTGCGCGATGGACATGACGATGGCGGTGCACGTGGCGACGGCATCCATCCTGCGCGAAGGCATCACCACCGCCGAGGTCGAGGAGTTCATCCAGCTGGCGCACAGGAAGGTCGGCGCCAGCGGTTCCTACTTCTGCATCGTGCTGTTCGGCGAAGCGACTTCCTACCCGCATGGCGTCAACTACGTCCAGACCCTCAAGCGCGGCGACACGGTGCTGATCGACACCGGCTGCAAGGTCCACAACTACATCTCCGACATCACCCGCACCTACGTGTGGGGCGAGCCGTCCGCACGCCAGCGCTTCGTCTGGAACGCCGAAAAGGCCGCGCAGGCCGCAGCGTTCGAAGCGGCCCGCCTGGGCATCCCATGCGAGGAGGTCGACAAGGCCGCACGGCGCTCGCTCGAAACCAATGGATTCGGGCCCGGGTACAAGCTGCCGGGACTGCCGCACCGGACCGGGCACGGCATCGGCCTCGACATCCACGAAGGACCGTACCTGGTCGGCGGCGAAACCACGCCGCTGGCGCCCGGCATGTGCTTTTCGAACGAACCGATGATCTGCGTGCCGGGCGAATTCGGCGTCCGGCTCGAGGATCACTTCTACATGACCCCGGCCGGACCGAAGTGGTTTACGCAGCCCGCGACCAGCATCGACCAGCCTTTCGGTTGACGCGCCGACGCGGCTGCACGCACCAGACGCCGTGATTTGCCTGGCGATGCGGACATCGATCGCCAGGCAAACCGGGTCGATCAGAACTTGACATTACTGACGACGTAGATCTGGCGGCCGAGCGGGTCGGCATAGCGGCCGTCGTAACCCAGTTGGTTGCCGCCGCCGTCGATGCGCTGCGTGAACGGCGGATCCTGGTTCAGCAAATTCTTGATGCCGAGCGTCACGGACAGGTTGGCATTCCACTTGTACTTGGTTTGCCAGTCGAACGTGGAGTAGGATTTCACATCGCGTACGGAATCGACGGCGGCGCCCAAGGTCCCATCGGCATTCACAAGGCGCGCGTTGCCGAGGTCCGCCGACAAGGCCTGGTCATGGTAGCCGGAGCGGTAGCTGAAGGCCAGCGCGTGGGTGAAATGCGCGTTCTGTTTCCAGGTCGCCGTCAGTCGCTGGATCAGGCGGAAGGTCACCTCGTTGTACGAGTCGAAGCGGCCTACGCTCGATTCGACACCGGTGCCGGGGACATCCTGTTGCGCCTTCAGCATGTAGGTACCAGTCCAGTTCAGGTTCACCTTGCCAACACGGGTGTTCGTGCTGTACGTGTGGTCCCAATCGATCCCGCGGTAATGGGAACTGGCGACATTGAATTTGGGCAGGAAGGCAGCCAGCACATTCGCCTTCTGGATCGGGTCATAGTAGGACTGGAACAAGCTGCCATAGGTCTCCGGTTTGGTGAACACCAAGTCCTGCGGCAGCGATTGGATCTGGTCCTTCAGCTTGATGTCCCAGAAGTCCACGCCGAGCGACAGGTTCGAGACTGGCTCGAGGCGGATGCCCGCCGTGAACTGTTTCGACTTCTCGGGACGCAGACCATCCGGTCCGCTCAAGGGATTGCCGCCGACCAGCAGGCTGTACTCGGCGGGACCCGTGCAAAGCGGAAGCAGCGGGCCGGATTTGACCGGGCAGGCGTAGAAGTTGGAGGAGCCGCCGTTGGTGACCGGCGTGGTGATCGCATCCAGCGTTGGCGCCTTGAAGCCGGTGCCGTAGGAAGCGCGCACCAGCAAGGACTCGATCGGACGCCATGCCGCCCCCAGTTTGTAAGTCGCCGAACTGGCTTTGTCACCCTGGGTCGCGGGGGCGATCGGGTTGCCTTCCGTGTCGTAGTTCTTGCTGTTCTTGGCGGCCCCGTAGCTGTCGTAGCGAACGGACGTGGAGATGTCGAGGGTCTTTGTGACGGGCAGGGCCAGTTCGACGAAGGCGCCCCAGCTGTTACGTTTGGTGTCGAAGGGCAGTGCGCCTGCGCCGCCTCCGATCACTGTATCGGTCCAATTTGGCTGGAGCTTGTTCGGACCCTGTTGAATGGCGCTGGGATTGGCGGCATATTCCTGCTGCATGAAATCCGTGCCTGCGCCAAAGCCGGCCTTGCCGCCGGAAAGCTCAAACAGATCCGGGCGGCCCAAGCGCGCGCTGGCCACCTGGATCTTGGACAGCGATTCGGTGAGGTCCTGATGCAGCACGGCGGGCGCCAGGGCCGCCCTCGTGGTGCTGTCCGGCGCCACGAACGGGTTGTAGGTTCCCGCCTTGATCAAGGCATCGAGCTTGTCGGAGGATGTGTAGCCGGCGATTGCGCGTTCGGTCGACACATTCTCCGAATTGGTGTAGGACAGCTTGTAATCCCAGCCGGAGACTACGCCTTCGACGCCAACGACGCCGTGCTTGGCGAGCGTTTCCCAGGCGTCCGTGCGTCCGCCCGCGTCAACCAGGCGCAAACTCATCGTGGCGCCGGTGACCTGGGCGGGATCGATCCCCAGTTTGACGAGCGCGGGCACGACCGAGGTCTTGTAGGGCAGGGAGTTCAGGTCCACCGTCAACGGCTGGGCCGGCGCGGCGTAGCGCGCGGTGCTGGTGAACTTGGAATACAGGCCTTCATAGAAGAAGCTGTGCGATTCGCCCAGCTTCACGCTACCCGATGAGAAGACACCATTGCGCTCCAGCTTCGGCAAGTCTTCGACGGTCGCGGCGTAGTTGAAGCGGCAGGTGTTCCCGGTATTGAACGTGTAAGGCGCCGGAACCGGGCACTTGCCGGACAAGACATAGGCCGGGTTGAAGCTCACACTGTCCTTGCCGGCCTGGGTCACCCTGACGTTGGCCGGGATCGAGTTGGACGAAGTCTGGTACAGCGAGTACAGCTTGCCGTTGTCGGTGAACTGGTGGACACCGCCCGGCGCGGAGAACGCGCGGTCGGCGGCATCCAGTTCTCTCTGGCCGTCGTGGTTGAACGCGACCAAAATATTGTAGCCGTCGGTATCCAGGTCGCCAAAGCCTTTGGACACGGAGACGTTGGCGGTGCGGCCCTTGCTGGACTTCGTCGGGGTGTTGTAGGTCGCTTCCGCCTGCAAGTCTTGCTGGTTCTTTTTCAGGATGAAGTTGACCACGCCGGCGATCGCGTCCGATCCGTAAAGGGCGGACGCACCGTCGGTCAAGATCTCGACCCGTTCCACCGCCGACAGCGGAATCGAGGCCAGGTTGACTGCCGAGCCTGCCCCGAAAGGCGCCACGCGGCGGCCGTTCAGCAGCACCAGCGTGTAGTCCGATCCGATCGCGTGCACGGATGCCGTCTGGACGCCGCCGCCGTTGCCATTGATCGACGCCGACGAGGTGACCATGCCTTGCATGCTCGGCAAAGTACCGACCAGGTCGGCGACAGTCGTGGCGCCGGTTTGCTCGATCTGCTGCTTGCTCAGCGTTTGTACGGGCAGCGCCCCTTCGACGTTGATGCGCTTGATCGACGAGCCGGTGATTTCGACGCGTTGCATGTTGCCGTCCCGTGTCGCTTCCTGCCCCAATGCCGGTAGGCTCAGCCCCGCAACGAGGCCGCCGGCGAACAACACGCGGACCGACCGCGCCATGACTTTTTCTTTGAACATATCCCAGCTCCCGGAGAACTCTTGTTGTTGATGAGTTATCGATGGGATCATGCGTGGAATAGTAGAGTCAATATGCGAAAAACGTATAGCGCGGCGCACCACAAAGCTGTGCGTGACTCGATTGTATTTGCAGCGAAACCGGTACAAGCGGACCACATGAAGGCATCCTTCCGTCATCATGTGATGATGAAGATGTTAAGTACAACGCGTTTCATGCACGCCCACCTCAAGACGCGCCATATACTGCTGCTGGTCGAGCTGGGGCGGCGCAAATCCATCATGCAGGCCGCGGAAGCCGCCTGCATGAACCAGCCGGCCGCCTCGCGCCTGTTGAGCGACCTGGAATACGCTCTGGGTTTGCAGCTATTCGACCGCAGTGCTCGCGGCATCATGCCGAATATGTTTGGCGAAGTGATGATCCGTCGCGCCAACGCCGCGCTGGCTGAAATGGAAGCGGGGCTTCAGGAAATCATGGAATTGTCGGCCGGCGTCACCGGCCGCGTGGTGCTCGGCAGCGTGCGTACGCCGGCGGCGAGCGTGGTGCCGGACGCGGTGCGCTTGCTCAAGGCGCGCTTTCCCCGCCTGGAGGTGGCAATCCACGTGGACGCCAGCAAGCCCCTGTTGCGTCTCCTGCGCAGCGGCAAACTGGATTTGATGATCGGGCGCGTCTCCGACAATGACATGCCCGAGGAGCTGGCATTCGATCCGCTGCACCACGAACCCCATTGCGTGGTGGCGCGTGCGGGTCACCCTCTGGCGGCGCATGCCCGGCTCACGCTGGCGGATTTGGCGGGCCAGTGCTGGATCATGCCGCCGGCCAGCAGCGTCCTGCGCGACCGCCTGATCGCCCTGTTCCGGCGAGAAGGTCAGGTTCGCCCTTGCGAAACCGTGGAGACCCAGGACCTGCCCGTGCTGACCAGCCTGCTGACCAACAGTGACATGGTGGCGCCACTGCCGCTCGAGCTGGTGCGCGCGTGGCTGGACAGTGGCATGCTCGCCGTTCTGCCGATCGAACTTGACTTGCGCATGGACATGTACGGCATTGTCACACGACGCAATCACCAACCATCACCGGCGACGCAGGCCACGCTGGAAGCCTTGCGTCAGGTGATGGTGCGCTGACCTTCAGGAATGACCACCAGGCGTACGCCGAACACCGGACCGGCCGTGAAGCCCGGTTCCGGATCGAAGCGCACCGTGATGCTGGACTTGCCGCGGGTAAGTTCTTGGGGAAGTGGATAAAGTTCGTCCACGAAGGTCCTTGGCTGGCGTCCGTTCAATTCCACATGGGCGACGCGCTTGCCGTCGACACTGATGTAGAAATGACGCCGCGTCTCTTCGCCCCAGTAAGTCGCTTGCAGCGCCAGTTGGCCAGGTCCGCTTTTCATCTTGAAACTGAAGAATCCGCCGGTGCGCGCATCGCGGCCATTGCGGCCCCGGTAGGTCACGGGGAAGGATATCTCGGATTCAAGACCATGATCGCGTTCGGGCTGCATTTCGCCAAGGTGCATCACATCGAGCGAACGCGCAGCCAAGTCTTTTTGCAGCGCTTCCTCCTTGCGGAATTCGGCTTCGGCGGTGACCCATTCCGCTTCACTGTATGTGTGAAAGTAGACGGCCGCACGGCGCTCGTACAGGGCGTAGAAGGGCTTGAATTTCATGTCGCCCGGCCGACCCGTTCCTACGCTGCGATACACAGCGGCGCTACGATCCACTTCCACGAAGCTGCCCTCGATGTCGGCGCCCACCAGGGCCGGCGCGAGGCCGTCATACGGCTTGTCGGCCGCGCCGAGGTCGGCGGCGAGCACCATGGGACCACGCAGCAAGGCGACGACGTGCGCGTCACCTGGTGTCGACTCGAGCCGCAGCGCGAGCGGCAGCGACAGGCGCACTTGATCGCCCGCGCGCCACTGGCGGCGCACCAGCGCATAGCCCTTGCGGCGCTCCATCGTCACCGGCTTGCCGTTGACCAGCAAGGCATGGGTTGTCGCCCAAGCGGGGATGCGCAGCGCGAGTGTGAACGTCCGGCGCCCGGCAAGCCGCTTGACTTTCACATCGATATCGCCTTCGAACGGGTAGTGCGTATTCAGTTCGAGTGACGCGGCGCCGGATTGCCATTGGACGGTCGAGGGAATGAACAGGTTGAGGTAAAGCGTATCGCCTTGTTCCCACCAGATCGAGTCACCGTGCTTGGCGTGGCTCTCCATGCCGGACAGGACGCAGCACCAGAAATCGTTTTCTTCACTCGAATATTCCCTTGGCACGCCGGACATCAGCGGTGTCATGTAGGTGAACATGCCGGTGCGCGGGTTCTGGTGCGCGAGGATGTGGTTCAGGTGGGTGCGCTCGTAGTAATCGAAGTAGCGCGCATCCGGCGACCAGGCATACAGGTGGCGCGTCAGCTTCAGCATGTTGTAGCTGGCGCACGCCTCGCAGGTTTGCTCGGTCAGGTGCGCGGCGATGCTGTCTGGTTCGAAGAAATATTCGCGGTCGCCGTTACCGCCAATGACGTAGCTATGGTGCTCGGTCACGGTGCGCCAGAAGAAGTCGGCGGTGTCGGCGTCGCTGCGCTGCCCGGCCACTTCATACAGGCGCGCCAATCCGATCATCTTCGGGATCTGCGTGTTCGAATGCACGCTGGGCAGAATGTCATGGCCTTCGGCCAGCGGCGTCAAGATCTTGCGATGGTACAGGCGACGCGCCAGGGCCAACCAGCGCGCGTCATGCGTGCGCGCGTACAGTTCGGCGAAGCTTTCGTTGATGCCGCCGTGCTCGCACGCGAGCACGCGTTGCACCTGGTCGTCGTTGAGCGCCGCGAACACCTTGTCGATGTAACCGGCCAGGCCAATGGCGACCTTCAATGCCTGCTGATTTCCTGCGAGCTCTTGTGCGTCGAACAGGCCCGCGAAAACCTTGTGCCAGTTATAAAGCGGCACCCAGCAACCGTTGAGGTCGAATCCGGCGGAACGGATGTCGCCCGCCATGATTTCGGGGAAGATTTCCTTGCCGTCGACGATTTTGCCATCGCGACGCTTGCGCATGAAGCCGCCGACGTAGCCGTCGCCCTGCGCCGCCTGCACGGCTGCGAGCTCGTTGACGATGTAGTCGACACGTTCACGGAAGACCGCTTGCCCGGTCTGGGCATACATCAGCGACAAGGCGGACAGGTAGTGCCCAAGGCCTTCGCCGGCGATGGTGTCGGCTTCCCAGCCGCCATACAGCGCGCCCCTCACCGGCAAGCCGGCAAACAGGTGATAGTTGTGCAGAAAGCGGTCGGCGCTGAGGCGCAGCAGGTATGCCCCGTTGGCGCGCACGGCGTCGGCGTAGGCCGAGGGCAGCAGGCGAACCGCGGAGAGCGGCACGGGCGTCACGGGCGCCGGTTTCCTGGCGCTGGCCGCGGCGGAGCCGGAGCCCCACCCGGACAGCAGTCCCAGGCCCAAGGCGCCTTGTTTGAGCGCCCGGCGGCGGGAAAACGAATATGAAGCCACACCTACTCCTCGGCGATGTTGACACCTTAGTGTATGCAGCGACGGCGCGCTCGTCTTGCGGCCTGCAGGTGCCCGCCCTGCCGAAATCGGCACAAGTCAGGATTCAATGCACTGGGTGCGGTATTCGATAGGGCTCATGCCGGTGTGGGCCTTGAACTGACGCGAAAAGGCGCTGTGATCAGAGTAGCCGCATTTGTCCGCAATGCACCCGATGCTGGTACTGGGACGCGTTTCGATCAGGGTCATCGCCGCGTTCAGTCGCGCGGAAAGCAGGAATTGGCGCGGTGAACAGTGGAAGACGCGCCGGAACATACGTTCGACGCGTGACAGCGACAGGCCGGCGTTCTCGACCAGGTCGGTGACGCTGATATCCTCGAAACAGTGTTCGCGGATGTGCGTGGCGATCTCGGCGACCTTGCGGTACACCGGGTGCTGATCGTCCGGCAAGCCGAGGTCTTGCGAGGTGCCCATCAGACCGATGATCCTGCCGCCGGCATCGCGCAAGGGCGTTTTATTGGTCAAGCACCATCCACGATCGCGTGTTGGATACACATGCAATTCCAGATGCGTCTTGATGGGCAGGCCACTGCGAAGGACCTGTTGATCTTGCGCGGTGTAGGTCTGTGCCAGCAGTCGGGGCAAGACATCCAGGGCGCGCTTGCCGATCAGATCTTCCTTTCTGCGCAAACCGCAACGACGCACCATGGTGTGGTTGACGGCGACGTAGCACCCTTCGTTGTCTTTGATGAAAAAAGCAACGTCGTTGAGCGGATCGAACAGCGCTTCCACTGTAGGCAGGTCAACGATGGATGCTGCAGGGCCAACGTATGCAATTTTCATGTGTGCAATCCTCCTGTCATGATTCTAGAAGAGGATTCGTTGATTGTGGTCAAAATTAAATGCGCGACAAGTCGACTCGGTCGGCGCCCAATGCCACGACGCTGTGCGTGACTCGATCATGTTTCCAGCGAATACGGTACAAGCCCGCCACACGGCGGCATCCTTGCGCCATGATGTCGACGCCCGCCATCCGCATCATCGTCGCCGTGACGCCGTTCGAGCCGGATGGGGAATGCGATGTAGCGTTGGAATTTTCCAACACCACGGCGCTGCGGGCCAAGACCGCTGATCGCATAACAAGGAAGAGCCGGCACGGCTTTTTCACCCTAATGGGATTTTCATGAAATTCATGCTCGCGGCCGTGGCCGCCGCCGTCACCTTGTCGGGCAATGCCGCCGCCGCCAGCGCGGACGCGCACTTCAAGTCCATCTACACCCGGGAATGGCAGTGGCGCCTGGCACAGCACATCGAGGACAGCGACGACGATAGCGAAGGCATCAGCCCCGACCTGCCGCATGTCGATGCGAAGACCCAGGCCGCGCGTCTCGCGTACTGGCAAAAGGTGATGAAACAGCTCGATGGACTCCGGCCCGCCGACCTGTCCGCGCCCGAACGTGTGAATTTCGCGGTGTACCGGGCGCAGATCGCGGCGCTGGCGCAAGCCCAGCGCTTCCGCCAGTACGAGCAGCCGGTCGCCGCTGACAACGCGTTCTGGAACAGCTTCACCGACGACGCACGCAGGACGTTCAGCACGGTGGCCGACTACCGCAACTACATCAAGCGAATGCACGCCATGCCGGTGTTCTTCAGCGAGGAAGTCGCGAACATGCGCGCGGGCCTGGCACGCGGCTTCACGCCGCCGAAAGTGGCCCTGGCCGGACGCGACGTGCCGCTGGCATCGATCGCGGACGCGAAGACGCCCCAGGAAACGGTGTTCTATCTGCCGTTCAAGAACATGCCGGCGACGATCCCGGTCGCCGAGCAGGAAGCGCTGCGGCGGGAAGCGATGCAGGTGATCGGCGAGTCGGTGCAGCCGGCACATGCCAGCGTCCTGCGCTTCATGCGCGAAGAGTACCTCCCGCACACGCGCGAGACACTGGCCGCCGAAAGCCTGCCTGACGGGAAGGCCTACTACCAATCGAAAATCGTGGAATTCACGACGACGACGATGACGGCGGCCCAGATCCACCAGGTGGGCTTGAGCGAGATGGCCAAGATACGCGCCGACATGCAGGCCGCGATCGCGCAGTCGCAATTCAAAGGCGATTTCGCGGCCTTCCTGCAGTTCCTGCGCACCGATCCGCGCTTTTACGCGCGCACGCCGGAGGAGCTGCTGATGCGCGCGGCCTACATCGCCAAGAAGTTCGATGGCAAGGCGGACCAGTACTTCGGCTACCTGCCGCGCCGCCGCTTCGCCATCAAGCCGGTGCCGGACGACCAGGCGCCGTTCTACACCGGGGCCAGCGGCGGGCCCGGCATCTACATGCTCAACACCTATATGCTGCCGGCGCGCCCGCTGTACAGCCTTCCCGCGCTGACCTTGCACGAGTCGGCGCCGGGCCATGCGTTCCAGATGCCGATCGCGCTCGAGCAGAAAGGCTTGCCGCCGTTCAGGCGCGCTTACATCTCGGCCTACGGCGAAGGCTGGGCCTTGTATTGCGAGCGGCTGGGCAGCGAAATGGGGATCTACGAGACGCCGTACGAAACGTTCGGCATGTTGAGCTATCAGGCATGGCGCGCGGCGCGCCTGGTCGTCGACACCGGCATCCACGCGCAGGGCTGGACGCGGGCGCAGGCGCAGGCCTACCTGCACGATAACACGGCGCTGGCCGACCATGAAATCGAAACCGAGGTGGACCGCTACATCGCATGGCCGGGCCAGGCACTCTCGTATTACATCGGCGAGATGGCGATCTTCGAGGCGCGCCGGAAAAGCGAAGCGGCGCTGGGCTCCAGATTCGATATCCGGGCTTTCCACGATACCGTGCTGCAAATGGGCGCGGTGCCGCTACCGGTGCTTGCCGAACGCATCGACGCCTTCATTGCCGGCGGCGGCAAGGGACCGTATCCGGACGTGAAATGACTGCATGTGGAACCGTCATGGATGACAGGTTCGAC
>JAKOOD010000229.1 GCA_022701635.1 Burkholderiaceae bacterium
TGATGCTGCTGCTGGCGTTGCGCGCCGCGTCCATCATTTCGCGCATCGTGGCCGGGCCGTCGAACAACAGGCTGACCCGGTTGCCGGCGATCAGCGGCACCCCGGTGGCCTGTTCCTCGGCCGCCGCCAGCGCCACGAGGTCGGTGCCGGCGTTGGCCCAGCGCTTGGACGCCAGCAGTGACGCCTGCTTCAGCGGCAGCGTACCGCGCGCGGTCTCGATGGTCGGCGCCGCCTTGGCCGGCGTGACCGGCTCGACGTCCGGCAGCGACTTGCAGGACGCCAGCGCACACGTCAGGGCGAGCACTGCCAGCCAGGGCGGCAACGGCGAAGCGGAGCGTGGACGCGGGCGCAGCAAGTCGGTGGGTTTCATTTGAATCCTCGGTGGTGGGCCGGTTCGGGGATGCTGTCGGCATCGCGCGGACCGATGAAGAAATCCAGCGGCGCCGTACGCACGCGCCTTCCCAGCGCGCGCAGCAGGCGGATGCCGTGGTGGAAGCGGACCTTGCGGGCGCGCAGCGCGACCCACAGGGCGAGCCCGAAGCTGACCGTCAGGTTGACCAGGCCGATCAGGGCGATGCCGAGCACGGTGATGGCGACCTGATGGAGGTCGACCTGCTGGTCGAGACCGACGAAGCCGATCGCGAAATTGGCCGACGAGAAGGTCACGTGGCGGATGTCGAGCGGCAGGCCGAGCAGGAAGCCGACCGTGGCCGTCACGCCCATCAGCACGCCGAACACCAGGTTACCCATCAGGCCGCCCAGATTGTCCTCGAGGTAGCGCGAGAAGCGCAGCGAGCGGTCCTGGCCGAGCAGGCGCCGCAGCCAGCGCAGCTGCTGCACACGCTGGCTCATGCGCGTGTACAGCGCCTTGTTGTCGTAGTAGCCGGACACCAGCCCGGACACGAACAGCCAGACCCCGGCGATCGCCGCATGCAGCAGCGCCAGCGATTGCCATGGATGGCTGTCGTCGATCAGGTGGTGCGCCTTTTCCGGCGACACCAGGTGCTGGCCGAACACGTACCACCAGCCGTAGGCCAGGGCGAAGGCGGTCGGAATGGTGGTCACCAGGTTGCCCAGCACCGCCACGATCTGGGTGCGGAACACCTTGGTGACCAGCGACGCCATCGATTCGACGTCGACCTGGCGCCGCGCGCTGCCGTGCTGCGCCGTCTCGTGCAGGGCGGCGGCGATGCGCGCCGCGGTCATGGCCGGCTGCTTGGTGGCGATGGTGAAGTGCAGCACGTGCACCAGCATGAAGCCGAAGGCGTAATTGACGCTGTACAGCAGGGCTTCGATCAGGGGCGCCCGGTGCTGGTAGGAGATTAGGATCTTGATGATCGCCATGCAGCCGACGATCAGGCCGGCGCCGGCCGCTTGCCGGAACATGCCGCGCAGCTCGGTGCGGCGTTCGGCGACGTAATGCTCGCCGGTGCGGCTGGCATTCTCGGTGACGTTGCGCGCCAGCAGGTCGACGTTGTCGCGCAGCAGGCCGCGCACCCGGTACTTGGTGTTGTGGGCTTCGGCCAGTTCCTCGGCCATGGCGACGGCGGCCGCGCGGCGCTGCGACACCGGCGCCACGGGTCCGCCCGAGGCCGAAAGCGCCGCTTCGCGCGCCAGCGCTTCGACGTCGACCGTCGGCGGCGGCGGCAGGGCGCCGCTGGTGTCGACCAGGTACAGCAGCTTGCGCATGCGGTCGATGCTTTGCGTGAGCGCGACCAGCAGGTAGGTCAGGGCCACGGTGGTGCCGGACGCCATCGCGCTGCGGCGGATCTTGAGCACCACGTCCTCGCACTGGTCGAGCATCACCAGCAGGTGGCGCGCGTCTTCCATCACGGTGGCGTCGCCGGCCATCAGGCGCGCATAGCCGTCGAGGTAGTGGTTGGTCTCGATATTCTGCATCAGGAAGGGCGAGTCGACTTCCTCGATTTCCATGTGGGCATGGATCAGGCGCGGCTCCAGGCCCAGCGCGCAGATGCGGCAGGACAGGGTGCGGACCGCGTCCAGCAGGCCGCGCAGCGTGACCTGGCGCGCGCGGTCCGGCTTGGCATCCCCGGGAGGCGGCGCTTCGGCGATGACGTCGAACAGTTCCAGCCAGTCGGCGGTCGGCACCGCACGGATCCATTTGTAGTCGTCTTCGCGGCACAGCACGCGGTCGAGGGTGTCCGAGAGATACTTTTCATCCAGCGCCGGCGGCAGGATGCGGTAGGCGATGCGTTTTTTCAGTTCGGTGAAGAAGCCGTCGTTCGACAGGATCCCGACGTCCGAATACAGGCTCGTATGGCGGCGTGTTTCGAGCAGCGTGGTGATGTAGCAGCGCAGCGCCCATGCCTGTTCCCCATTGCCCCTGAGCAGCTGGGTGAGGGTGCGTACCTGGGCGCGCGCATAGTCGTAGTTGCGCGGGTTGTGCGGCCGCAGCTTGTCCACCAGGTCGACCAGGAGGTCGATCTGGTCACTGTGCGGATCGAGGCGTTCGAGAATGGCTAGCATGACTTCCGATATACAACTTGAAGACGCCAGTGTAACCGTGGTCAGGCGCAGGCGCTGTGCGGCACCGAACCCAGCGCTCGGTGGCTGGAGTACACTCATGCATTCAGTTATCACACGGGAAGCACATGTACCTCACTTACTACAATGGAGAATGGAGCGAAGGAAATACGCCACTGGTGGGCGCAATGGACCACAGTGTCTGGCTCGGCTCGTCGGTGTTCGACGGCTCGCGGGCGCTGCACGGCCGCTTGCCGGACCTGCGCCCGCACCTGCAGCGCGTGATCGATTCGGCCGACAAGCTGGGCATGCGCTGCCCGCTGTCGGTGGACCAGATGGAAGCGCTGGTGCGCGAGGGCGTGGCGAAGTTCCCGCCGGATGCCGAGCTGTATATCCGCCCGCTGGTGTTCGCCTCGGAAGGCTTCCTGATCCCGGCGCCGGACAAGGCCGTCTTCGTGCTGACCCTGTTCGATGCGCCGCTGCCGCCGTTCACCGGCTTCTCGAGCTGCCTGTCGACGCTGCGCCGTCCGGACAACTCGATGGCCCCGACCGATGCCAAGGCTTCGGCCCTGTACGCCAACACGTCGCGCGCGCTGCGCGAGGCCAAGGCGCGCGGCTTCGACAACGCGATCCTGCTGGATGCGGCCGGCAAGGTGACCGAGTTCGCCTCCTCGAACCTGTTCCTGGTGACGGCGGACGGCGCCGTGGTGACCCCGGCCCTGAACGGCACGTTCCTGGCCGGCATCACGCGCGCGCGTGTGATCGCGCTGCTGGCGGCGGAGGGCGTGCAGGTGCAGGAACGGTCGGTGGAAGTCGACGAGCTGGCGACGGCGCGCGAGATCTTCAGCACAGGTAACTACGGAAAGGTGACGCCGTGCACGCGTTTCGAAGCGCACGAGATGGCGGCGGGGCCGGTGGCGCAGCAGGCGCG
>JAKOOD010000266.1 GCA_022701635.1 Burkholderiaceae bacterium
AAGACTTGAACGGCCGCATCCGCCGCAACATGATGGACACGCGGCGCGCGGTCAGCTTCCTGATGCGCGGCCGGCTGCTGAACGGCGACCAGTTCGAGGAAGCACGCCAGATCCTGCGCGACATCGAGTCGCTGGACGGCCACACCTCCTTCCTGTTCGACAAGATTAACTTCCTGATGGACGCCACCGTCGGCTTCATCAACATCAACCAGAACAAGATCATCAAGATCTTCTCGGTGGCCTCGGTCGCCTTCCTGCCGCCGACCCTGATCGCCAGTATCTACGGCATGAACTTCGAGTTCCTGCCCGAGCTGCATTGGAAGATGGGCTATGGCTGGTCGCTGAGCCTGATGATCGTCAGTGCGATTGCGCCTTTCCTGTATTTCCGGCATCGGGGCTGGCTGAAGTAAGCCGGAGCGCCGTGAAACGATATGGAAACGTGTTGTTCATCATCTTTTGATTGACTTTGTAATGAGAATCGTTATCATTCGCGCTTAGATTCCGCTGTCCATCACCGCCAGCGGATTACCTCTTCCGCTCAACTGATGGGATACCGATGAAAATGCAAGCGTCCGCCGCCCGGCGTCTGAAGCTCAACCGACTCGCCGTACTGATGGGCGCCGCCATGCCGCTGCTCGCGCAGGCGCAGGCTGCCCAGGACGCAGATGCCACTATCCAGCAGGTGCAGGTGACCGCCCAGCGCAGCGCGAATTCGTACACTGCCGGTTCCACCCGCACCGCCACGCCGCTCGACCTGTCGCTGCGCGAGACCCCGCAATCGGTATCGGTGGTGACGCTGCAGCGCATCGAAGACCAGCGCATGCAGACCGTGACCGACGTCGTCAACAACACCACCGGCGTCTCGGTCAACCAGTATGAAACCAACCGCGGCCAGTTCACGGCGCGCGGCTTCGAGATCGACAACCTGCAGATCGACGGCCTGCCGACCACCTACGAACAGCAGTGGAGCGGCGGCGAAGTCGCGTCCAGCCTGGCGATCTACGACCGTGTCGAAGTCGTGCGCGGCGCCACCGGCCTGATGACCGGTGCCGGCAATCCGTCGGCGGCGATCAACCTGGTGCGCAAGCATGCCGACAGCAAGCAGGTGACCGGCTGGGTCGAAGCCGGCGTCGGCAGCTGGAACGAGCGCCGCGTGATGGGCGACGTGTCCACGCCGCTGAACGCATCGGGCAGCGTGCGCGCGCGCGTGGTGGGCGAATACACGGACGCCGACAGCTGGATCGACTACGGCGGCCTGCGCAGCAACACGCTGTACGCCACGGTGGCGGCCGACCTGACCCCGCGCACGCTGCTGCAGGCCGGCTACAGCCGCCAGGAGAGCCGCGCGCAAAGCCCGATGTGGGGCAGCCTGCCGTACTGGTACAGCGACGGCACCCAGACCAACTGGGACGTCTCGAAGACCACCAGCGCCGCCTGGAGCCGCTGGCCGACCACCTACGGCAACGCCTTCGTCGACCTGCAGCACACCTTCGACAATGGCTGGAAGGTCCACGCCGTCTACAACAAGGCCAAGCGCGACGGCGATGCCTACCTGCTCTACCTGTCGGGCCGTCCCGACCGCGTGACCGGTCTCGGCATGAGCGCCTATCCGGCCAACTACGTCAACCATACCGACCAGGAAGACATCGGCCTGCACGCCGGCGGCGCCTTCGAGCTGGGCGGCCGCAGGCACGAAGCCGCTTTCGGCTACATGCGCATGAAGCAGGACTTCAGGGCCGACAACCGGCCGTCCGACATCTTCCCGGTCCCGGGCGACTTCAACAACTGGAACCCGGCCGCCTTCCCGCAGCCCAACTGGGGCGAGCGCCAGTTCTACCAGGACCGTCACACCAAGCAGGAGGCCCTGTACGGCGTGGCGCGCTTCGCGCTGGCCGACCCGCTCAAGTTGATCGTCGGCGCCCGCGTCACCGACTACGAGCGTTCCGGCAGCGGCGGTTTCGCCCCGGACTACACGATCAAGCACGACCACGAAGTGACGCCGTACGCCGGCCTGGTCTACGACATCAACAAGACCTATTCGGCCTATGCCAGCTACACCGACATCTTCCAGCCGCAGAACGCCCTCGACCTGGCGGGACGCATGCTCGACCCGATCGAAGGCAAGAACTACGAAGCCGGCATCAAGGGCGAGTTCCTCGACGGCCGCGTGAACGGTTCGCTGGCGGTGTTCCAGGTCAAGCAGAACAACCTGGCCCAGGCCGTCGGCCAGATCGACCGCGGCGGTCCGCTGGGGCCGGAAAGCTATTATGTCGCCTCCCAGGGCGCCAAGAGCGAAGGCTTCGAATTCGAACTGTCGGGCGAACTGGCCAGGGGCTGGAGCGCCAGCGCCGGCTACACCCAGTTCCGCATCAAGGATGCCGCGGGCGCCGATATCAACAGCATCTATCCGCGCCGCCTGCTGCGCGTGTTCACCACTTACCGCCTGCCGGGCGCATGGGACAAGCTGAGCGTGGGCGGCGGCGTCAACTGGGAAGGCGAGACCTATACCATCGTGCCGGGCGCCCCGGCGAACACGAACGGCGGCCGCGTCGAGCAGGAGGCCTTCGCCCTGGTCAACCTGATGGCGCGCTACGAGTTCAGCCGGCAGCTGTCGGCGCAGGTGAACGTCAACAACCTGCTCGACAAGAAGCACTTCGGCTTGTCGGCCGCGTATGAAGGCGTGAACTACCAGGCGCCGCGCGGCGCGTCGCTGACGCTGCGCTACCGTTTCTGACGACTAACCGAGACTGATCCCATGCGCGCCTTCTGGACCCTGATCCACCGTTACCTCGGTCTCCTGACCGCCGGCTTCCTGTTCGTCAGCGGTCTCACGGGCGCCGTGATCTCCTGGGACCACGAGCTGGACGACCTGCTCAACCCGCATCTGATGGAAGCGAAGAGTGCGGGCACGCCGCAATCCGCGCTGGCCCTGGCGCAGCAGGTCGAGGCGCGCCATCCGCAGGTGCGCGTGTCCTACCTCGTGCTGCAGCCGGAAGCGGGCAAGTCGCTGGCGCTGGGCGTGTCGCCGCGCTTCGACCCGGCCACGAAGGAGCTGGCCACGCCGGGCTTCAACCAGGTCTTCGTCGACCCGGTCAGCGGCGCCGAACTCGGCAAGCGCGAATGGGGCGCGGTCTGGCCGATCACCCAGGAAACCTTCGTCTCCTTCCTCTACAAGCTGCACTACACGCTGCACCTCCCCGAGATGTGGGGCACCGACCGCTGGGGCTGGTGGCTGATGGGCGGCATCGCGATGATCTGGATGGTGGACAGCTTCGTCGGCTTCTACCTGACGCTGCCGGTGCGGCGCAAGAAAGCGGCGCTGGCCGTGCAGCCTGCCGTGGGTGCCGCCAATGCGGGCAAGACCTGGTGGCGGCGCTGGCAGCCGGCCTGGAAAGTGCGCTGGCAGGGCGGGTCATCGAAACTGAACTTCGACCTGCACCGCGCCTTCAGCCTGTGGACCTGGATCCTGCTGTTCATCCTCGCCTTTACGGCCTTCTCGCTGAACCTGTACAACGAAATCTTCTATCCGGTGATCAGCAAGGTGTCGACAGTGACGCCGACGCCCTTCGACACCCGTCCCATGATGGACAAGCAGCACCTGATCGAGCCGCGCATCCCGCTCGCCGACGTGATCGCGCGCGCCGGCGCCGAAGGGCAGCGCCGCCAGTGGGAGGATCCGGTCGGTGCCGTCTATTATTCGCAGGAATTCGGCATCTACATGATCAGCTTCTTCAAGCCGGGCGGCGACCACGGCACGGGCGGCGTCGGGCCGGCGCTGCTGTACTACGACGGTGTCGACGGCAAGCTGCTGGGCCAGCGCCAGCCGTGGAAGGGCACCGCCGCCGACATCTTCGTGCAGGCCCAGTTCCCGCTGCATTCCGGCCGCATCCTGGGACTGCCGGGGCGCATCCTGATTTCGGCGATGGGTTTGGTGGTGGCGATGCTGAGCGTGACCGGGGTGATCATCTGGTGGCGCAAGCGGGCGTCGCGCGCGGTGGCGGCGATCCAGCGGCGGGCGGTGATGCGGGAAGCGTAAGAAAATTCGGGGTCAAATTCGGGGTCAGAGCACAATCATGCATTTATGATTGTGCTCTGACCCCGAATTTGACCCGAATTTGCAAGTTTGCGTGCGTTATCGATACGCTAGTAACTTGGGCCCCTGCTTTCGCAGGGGCGACGTTTACGTGGCGCGGGCTTAAGCGAGCCGCGCAAACACCCGGCGCGCCGCGTCCACCGTCTCGGCAATGATCGCATCGTCATGCGCCGCCGAGACGAAGCCGGCCTCGAACATCGCCGGCGCGAAGTACACGCCTTCTTCCAGCATGCCGTGGAAGAAGCGGTTGAAGCGGTCCTTGTCGCCGGCCATCATCTGGCCGTAGCTGGCTGGGACGTGGGTCGAGAAGTACATGCCGAACATGCCGCCCACGGCATCCGCGCAGAAGTCGATGCCGGCTTCCTTCGCGGCCGCCGTCAGGCCGTCGACCAGCTTCACGGCCTGGCCGGACAGCTTCTCGTAGAAGCCCGGCTGTTGCACCAGCTTCAGCGTGGTCATGCCGGCCGCCACCGCCACCGGGTTGCCGGACAGGGTGCCGGCCTGGTAGACCGGGCCGATCGGCGCCATCTTTTCCATCAGGTCGGCACGGCCGCCGAAGGCCGCCACCGGCAGGCCGCCGCCGATGACCTTGCCGAGCGCGGTCAGGTCCGGGGTGATGCCGTACAGTTCCTGGGCGCCGCCGAGGCCGACGCGGAAGCCCGACATCACTTCGTCGAAGATCAGCACGGTGCCGTATTCGGTGCACAGCTCGCGCATGCGGCGCAGGAACTCCGGCGTGGCGCGGATCAGGTTCATGTTGCCGGCCACCGCTTCCACGATCACGCAGGCGATGGTGTCGCCCATCGATGCGAAGGCGTCTTCCAGCTGCGGGACGTTGTTGTAGTCGAGGACCAGGGTGTGCTTGACGAAGTCTTCCGGCACGCCGGCCGAGGTCGGGTTGCCGAAGGTGAGCAGGCCGGAACCTGCTTTCACCAGCAGCGAATCGGCGTGGCCGTGGTAGCAGCCTTCGAACTTGACGATCTTGTCGCGGCCGGTGGCGCCGCGCGCCAGGCGCAGCGCGCTCATGGTCGCTTCGGTGCCGGACGAGACCAGGCGCACCTGCTCGATCGACGGCACCAGGCGGCAGATCTCCTCGGCGATCTCGATCTCGCCAAGCGTCGGGGCGCCGAACGACAGGCCGTTGGCGGCTGCATCCTGCACCGCCTTGACCACTTGCGGGTGCGCGTGGCCGACGATGGCCGGGCCCCAGGAACCGATGTAGTCGATGTAGCGCTTGCCGTCGGCGTCCCAGAAGTAGGGGCCTTCGGCGCGGGTGATGAAGCGCGGGGTGCCGCCGACCGAGCGGAAGGCGCGGACCGGGGAATTCACGCCGCCCGGGGTGCTTTGCTGGGCGCGGGCAAACAGGATGTCGTTCTTGGAAGTGGATGCAGTCGTGTCGGTCATGGAAGTCGTGGGTAAGGTTCAGCAGTTGCCGCCGGCAATGCGATAGATCTTGTTCGGTACCAGGCGGCCCATGCCGAAGCGGCAGGCATGGACCAGGGCCCCGGTGGTGTATTCCTGGGCGGCGCGCACGGCGTCGGCGGCGGATACGCCGTGCGCCATCTGCGCCGCCAGCGCGGCCGACAGGGTGCTGCCGGCGCCGACGAAGGGGCCGGGCAGGTGCCGGCCCCAGGGCAGGCTGGCGACCAGGCCTTCGCCGTCGTACAGGTTGTTGATGCGGGTGCCGTCGCCGCCGCCGGTGCCGGTGACCAGCACGTGGCGGCAGCCGAGGGCCGTGAGTTCGGTCACGTCGTCTTCCAGCGGCGCTTCGGACGCCGGATCGCGCCAGCAGTCGGCAAAGCGCGCCAGTTCGGCCTGCGACAACATCATCACGGTCGCCTGCGGCGCCAGCAACTGGTGGATCAGGGTCAGGATGTCGTCGTCGCGCATGCCGCAGTCGGGCAGGGACGAGGCGAACGGGTCGAGGATCAGCGGCAGGTTGGCGTAGTCGGAGACGATTTCGGCGATGGCGGCGATCTGTTCCAGGGAAGCCATGGTGCCGACCTTGATGGCGGCGATCGGCATGTCTTCGAGCAGCATGCGGGCCTGCGCGGCGACCGTCGGCGAGTCCACCGGGTGGATGTCGTCGACGCGTGCCGAGTCGGCCACCAGCAGGCCCGTCACCACCGACAGTCCGTGGCAACCATGCATCGAGAAGGCGGCCACATCCGACTGGATGCCGAGCGCGCCGACCGGGTCTGCCGGCCCGAACGTGAGGATGAGAGGAGACAGTTGGTTTTGCACAGCGCGTAGATTAAGATACCTGACCTCTCATTTTACTAGATAGAAGGAAGCAAACGTGAGCAATGAAACGCAGGCTTACCAGACCTGGATGTGCCTGATCTGCGGCTGGGTCTATGACGAAGCCGCAGGCAGCCCGGAAGACGGCATTGCCCCAGGCACCCGCTGGGCCGACGTCCCCATGAACTGGACATGCCCGGAGTGCGGGGCACGCAAGGACGATTTCGAAATGACGGAGATCTGATCCGATCTTCTTCGATCTACAACTTATCTAAGCATTTCATCAACGAATCTGGCCGGTTCGACATCGCACCGGCACGATTTGTTTCCTGTCGAGTTGACGCCTAGCAACACTTCGCGCACAAGGGCAATTCCCTATGCTATCGTGCGGTTTCATGCTGAAGTGAAATGAATATGACGACCCAATCGACAGGCCCGACGATCATGGTGATCGACGACAGCAACACGATCCGTCGCTCCGCCGAGATTTTCCTGACCCAGGCCGGTTACCGGGTGGTACTGGCCGAGGATGGTTTCGACGCCCTTGCCAAGATCAACGACCATCACCCGGCACTGGTGTTCTGCGACATCCTGATGCCGCGCCTGGACGGTTATCAGACCTGCGCCCTGATCAAGAAGAGCGCCCGGTTCCGGATGACGCCGGTCGTGATGCTGTCGTCCAAGGATGGCCTGTTCGACCGCGCGCGCGGCGCCATGGTCGGTTCGTCGGCTTATCTCACCAAACCGTTTTCCAAAGACAGCCTGCTTGCCACCGTGCGCGACCACGCGGGCGCCTGAGCTGGCAGACAGCACTCCAACATTGATGCCGGAGCCATCGTGGCCATTAAAAAGATCCTGATCGTCGACGATTCCCCGACCGAACGCTACTACCTCACCGACATCCTGGTGCGCAACGGCTTCGCCGTCACCACCGCCGACAACGGCGAGGACGCGCTGAACAAAATCCGCGCCGAACGGCCGGAGCTGATCCTGATGGACGTCGTCATGCCGGGCGCGAACGGCTTCCAGGTCACGCGCTCGATCGCGCGCGATCCGGAACTGTCGTCGGTGCCGGTCATCATCTGCAGCAGCAAGAACCAGGAAACCGACCGTATCTGGGGCATGCGCCAGGGCGCCAAGGATTATTTCGTCAAGCCGGTCGATCCGGACCAGCTGCTGGCCAGGATCGCCACGCTCGGCGCCTGACCATGGCCGGCATCGACGTCGCCAGCCGCAGCGCCGACCCCGCGGCGCGCCGTACCCGCCTGCGCCAGTACCAGCAGCAGCTGCTCGAACGCGTGCAGGCCGCGCGCACCAGCAGCGCCGCCCGCGCCAACCAGCTGGGCGTCGAGATCGGCGGCGTGCGCTACCTGCTGGACCTGCTCGAAGCCGGCGAGATCGTGCCGGTGCCGGCGCTCACCCGGGTGCCGCTGACCCAGCCCTGGTACCTGGGCCTGGCCAACATCCGCGGCAACCTGGTCGGCGTGGTCGACCTGGCGGCCTATCTGGGACAGCCGGCGGCACCTAGCAGTGCGCAGGGTGCCAACCATGGGGGCGCCGCCCGCATCGTCACGCTGGCGCCGGCGCTGGGCGTGCCCTGCGGCCTGCTGGCCACGCGCGTGGTCGGGCTGCGCGATGCCGCCGACATGGAACAAGTGCGGCATCCGGAAGGCGACAGGCTGATCGACGCCGATGGCCTCGACTGGACGCCGCTGGCGCTGGCGGAACTGGTGCGGGAAGAGCGCTTCCTGCAAGTCGGCCTGTAGGCCGGCATACAACACACAACACGACAGGTTCTGGACTGGAGCTGGTATGGGATTCGCATCAAAACTCTCGATGAATTTTCTGCCCAAGGACAAGGGCGACGGCAGCACCGTGCTGGCGTCGCCCGACACCCAGTTCGGCATCGGCACGATGTCAACGGTGGCCGCGGCATCGTCCGCCATGGCGCCCGATGCCGCTGCGGCGCCGGCCGGCGGCTCCGCCGACGATGCCGCCCTGCGGCTCGGTAACCTGACCCGGCGCAAGCAGCGCGCCGCCGCGGCCGCCCGCGCGGGCGGTGCCGGCGCCGACGAGGCGCTGCGCCTGCCGCTCATCGGCCACCTGTCGCTGCCGCGCCAGCTGCGCATCCTGCTGGTGGCGTTCACGATCGGCGTGCTGGTCACGCTGCTGTCGCTGTGGCGCAATGCGGGCAGCGGCGCGGTGGCCGCCAGCCAGACCCAGATCGCCGGCGAAGCGCTGATGCATTCGCAGCGCCTCGGCAAGGCGGCGCCGACCGCGATGCAGGGCGTGCCCGACGCCTTCGTCCAGCTGCAGGACAGCTGGGTGGCGCTGGGCCGCGACCTCGACCTGCTCGGCAAGGGCGGCGAGTTCAACGGCAACACGATCCCGGCCGCCGACGGCGACCTGCATCGCCAGCTGGCCAAGGTGCGCGCCAAGTGGGCGGTGTCGTCCACGGCCGCCGCCAGCATCCTCAAGATGAAGCCGGAACTGGTCGACTTCGACAAGAACCTGAAGCAGCTCGACGTCCTGACGCCGGAAATGCTGGCGCTCACCGAGCAGATCCTGACCGAACGCACCGCCCGCGGCGGCAGCGCGCGCGAACTGGCCGCCCTCGGACGCCTGATGATGCTGACCCAGCGCCTGTCGCGCAGCGCCAGCGAATTCCTGACCTCGGGCGGCATCAGCCCCGAGACCGCGTTCCAGATGGGCCGCGACACCACCACCTTCCGCGTCACCGTCGACGGCCTTTTGAACGGCAACGAGTCGCTCGGCCTGGCCGCGCTGCGCGACGCCGAGCTGCGCGACAAGCTGACCGAGGTGCGGGCGAAATTCGACATCTGCCAGCGCGTGGTCGCGTCCTTCCTCGACCACCTGGCCGACCTGACCGCGGCCAAGGCGGCCGAGCAGACCATCTTCGGCGACAACGAAGCGCTGCGCGCCCAGCTCACCGAGCTGCAGACCGCGCTGCGCAGCGGCGAGAAGGGCACCGGCGGCTGGTTCTGGCTGCTGGTCGCCTCCTCGATCTTCACGCTGGCGATGGCCGGCAGCATCTCGCGCGTGATGCTGCAGGA
>JAKOOD010000289.1 GCA_022701635.1 Burkholderiaceae bacterium
GCTGGTAGCGGCCCGTGTCGGCCACCTGGGCCGTGGAGACCAGCATGTCCTCGGGCAGGGCCAGCACCACCGGTCCCGGCCGGCCGCTGGTCGCGATCTGAAACGCGCGCGCCAGGTATTCGGGGATGCGCTCGGCGCGGTCGATCTGCGCCACCCACTTGGCCATCTGGCCGTACATGCGGCGGTAGTCGATTTCCTGGAAGGCTTCGCGGTCCATGAAGTCGCCGCCGACCTGGCCGATGAACAGGATCATCGGCGTCGAATCCTGATACGCCGTGTGCACGCCGATCGACGCATTGGTCGCCCGGGGACCGCGCGTGACGAAGCAGATGCCCGGCTTGCCGGTCAGCTTGCCGTAGGCCTCGGCCATGAACGCGGCGCCGCCTTCCTGGCGGTTGATCACGAAGCGGATCGCCGAATCGTGCAGCGCGTCGAGCACGTCCAGGTAGCTTTCGCCGGGGACGCCGAAGGCGATGTCCACGCCGTGGACGTGCAGGGCGTCGACCAGGATCTGGCCGCCGGTGCGGGTTGGGTGCGTCATGGGAGGGTGTCCTTGTCGAGTCGGCATCCGGGCATTCTAGGGGAGGGTGGCGGGGATGGCTTTTGAAATAACGACACCGAATTTCGAAACGTCGTCCACGTCGGTCGTTGTCGCGCCGGCTTGTCGTTCCCGCGAAGGCGGGAACCCCAGTTCGTCGCTGCGTCCCGGAACTTGGGTACCCGCCTGCGCGGGTACGACGATGGTTTTCGCTGCTTCGTCACGCGCATCGGTTAAAATATGTCCCGTGAAGCAGGCCAGACAGCCGCTGGTCCACGCCGCAAGGTCGTGGGCGGGAGGAAGGTCCGGACTCCATAGAGCAGGGTGACGGTTAACGGCCGTCCGCCGAAGTCCTGGTGCAAGCCGGGTATAAGGCGAGGAACAGGGCCACAGAGACGAGCGTATTCAGTTACGGTGAAACGCGGTAACCTCCACCTGGAGCAATTCCAAATAGGCACGCGTTGAGGTTGCTCGCGGAGCGTGCGGGTAGGAAGCTTGAGCGCCGGAGTAATTCGGCGCCTAGAGGAATGGCTGTCATAGGGGCGTCCCGCAAGGGAGACCACTACACAGAATCCGGCCTATCGGCCTGCTTTACACATAATTCATAGTGGTCGGAGACGATGATGAGCTCGTACATCCTTGCCCTCGACCAGGGCACCACCAGCTCGCGCGCCATCCTGTTCGACCGCCAGGGCCAGGTCGTCGCGCTCGCCCAGCAGGAATATCCCCAGCATTTCCCCCAGCCCGGCTGGGTCGAGCACGATCCGCTCGACATCTGGCACACCCAGCTCGCCTGCGCGCGCGAAGTGCTGCAGCAGAGCGGCACCGGCGCCGGCGAAGTCGCCGCCATCGGCATCGCCAACCAGCGCGAGACCACGGTCGTCTGGGACCGCCGTAGTGGCGAACCGCTGTGTCACGCCATCGTCTGGCAGGACCGCCGCACCGCCGCACGCTGCGACGCACTGCGCGCCGCCGGCCACGCCGCCCTCATCCAGCGCAAGACCGGGCTCGAACTCGACGCCTATTTTTCCGCGACCAAGCTCGAATGGCTGCTCACCAACGTGCCCGGCGCGCGCGTGCGCGCCGAGCGCGGCGAACTGGCCTTCGGCACCGTCGACAGCTGGCTCGCCTATAAACTGTGCGGGCGCCACGTCACCGACGCCGGCAACGCCGCCCGCACCATGCTCTTCAATATCAACAGCCTGCGCTGGGACGACGAATTGCTGGACCTGTTCGGCATCCCGGCCTCGATGCTGCCCGAAGTCGTGGCCAGCAGCGGCCAGGTCGGCGTCACCGACGACGCCTGGTTCGGCCGGCCGATCCCGATCGCGGGCATCGCCGGCGACCAGCAGGCCGCCACCTTCGGCCAGGCCTGCCACCGCCGCGGCATGGTCAAGAATACCTATGGCACCGGCTGCTTCATGCTGATGCACGCCGGCGACGCGCCGCCGCGCTCCCATAATCGCCTGCTGGCCACGGTGGGCTGGACGGTCGGTACGCGCACCGACTACCTGTTGGAAGGCAGCGTCTTCATGGGCGGCGCCACGGTCCAGTGGCTGCGCGACGGCCTCGGCATCATCAAGCAGTCCGCCGACGTCGAAGCGCTGGCCCTGTCCGTGCCCGACAGCGGCGGGGTGATGCTGGTGCCGGCCTTTACCGGCCTCGGCGCGCCGCACTGGGATGCCTACGCGCGCGGCACCATCGTCGGCATGACGCGCGGGACCAGCGCCGCCCACATCGCGCGCGCCGCGGTCGAAGCCATCGCCTACCAGAGCGCCGAACTGCTGGCGGCGATGCAGAAGGATGCCGACTGCGCCGTGCACGAAGTACGCGCCGATGGCGGCGCCGCCCGCAACGACCTCTTGATGCAATTCCAGGCCGACCTGCTCGGCGTGCCGGTGGTGCGGCCGCAGGTGACCGAGACCACGGCGCTGGGCGCGGCCTACCTGGCCGGGCTGGCGGTCGGGTTCTGGGCATCCAGTGCCGAAATCGCCGCGCAGTGGCGGGCCGAGCGCCACTTCGCGCCGCAGATGCCGGCTGCGCGGCGCGAGGAAATGATGGCACGCTGGGGGCGCGCGGTGGCGCATGCCCGCGCGTGGGCGCTGCCGGAACAGCACTGACCAGACCTGCGGTTCAGCCGTGCGGCTATCCAGGACAAGAATCGGGCACAATCGTCAATATTGACAATATTGCATGTTGGATTGGAGCTGGCTTTGAAACTGCTGATGGGGTTCTTCGCATTCGCGCACGGTGTTCTCGCCGTATTGTTCGTCCTGATCTCGATCCTGCTGACCTGGCTCGGCATCCATACCGGCTGGCAAGGCGTCAGCGCCGATCCGTCGGAAGGCGCCGAGCAGGCCATCGAAGCGATCGGCCTGCTGGCCATCGCCGTGGTCTCCCTGCAGATCGCCCAGACCATCACCGAGGAAGAGGTGGTGCGGGACGCCCACATCAGCGCGCCGACGCGGGTACGCCGCTACCTGTCGCGCTTCATGGTCGTGGTGGTGGTGGCGCTGTCGATCGAAGGCCTGGTCGGCATCTTCAAGGCCCTGCACGAAGAGCCGGAGCTGCTGCCGCACGCCGCGGCGGTCCTGGTCTCGGCCGGCCTGCTGCTGGCCGGCTGGGGCGTGTTCATCCGCTTTAATAAAGAAGCCGAGCTGCTGGAGCCGGAAGCAATGAAGGATGCCAAGAGCGAGGACGTCAAGCTGGAGGAGTGATGCCGCCCGCGCTGAAGCGGCTCAGCGCAAACGCGCGCAGCCGCTCCAGCTGGACGCCGTCCAGGCAGCGGAACGGGATCGGCACCGCGCCGCGCTCGAACAGCACCAGATAGCCGCGGCTGTAGCTGCGCACGCCTTTGACCTCATCCCAGCCGCGCCGGCATTCCCCGGCTTTCGAGCGGCGCGCGATGGCCGTCCGGTCGATCGTGAACTCGCACAGCGCTGATCCGCGCATTGGCCGCCGCCACGTGCCCGCACCACGCTCGGATAGCCCTCACCGTATGAATCGTGCTGAAGCGGACCGCCAAGACGGTCGGTACACCGGTCTGTTTTACGGAAACAAATGTGGATTTTGTGACAATTCGAGAGTTTGTAAAGATGCCATCAATGGCATGATGCCGCTTTCGATTTTCGATCAATCCGCACGCCTGCCGTGCACATGAACGGCCGCGGCATGCGGCCATGAGGAAGCATGAAAAATACAATCGGCCTGGTCACCCTGGGCATGATGCTGGCTGCCTGCGGTGGCGGCAGCGACGGCAACGGCAATACCGGTAACAACGGCAGCGTCGGCAGCGGCGGTACGACGACCCCGCCGGTCACGACCCCACCCGTCACGACACCGCCGGTCGTGGTCACGCCCGAGGTCAAGGTACTGTCGGGCACCGTTGCGCGCTATGCGGCAGAAGGCAGCGGCGTGGCATTCGACGTGCAGATCAAGCCGAACTTCACGCCGGCCGGCACCCTGTTCGTGACCGCCAGCGACAACGCCAGCGTGGTCAGCCCGGCGGTGGCCGTCACCGCGAACGCGGATGGCAGCTATGCGCTGGCACTGGCCACCATGAACAATGCGACGCGCGGCCACTACAGCGGCGACATCACCCTCAAGCTGTGCGCGGACCAGGCGTGCGCCACGCCGCAGACGGTCGCGTCGGTGACCGTGCCCTACGACCTGAACGTCGTCGCCTACGGCACCGCCTGGCCGGGCGACAAGCTGACCACGCTCGCCCCATGGGCCGACGTCCCGGACTGGAGCACCTTCCAGGGCAACCCGGCCCACACCGGCTACGTGCCGGTCGAGATCAAGCCGGAGCAGGTGCTGCCGCGCTGGAAGGCGGGCGCCATCAGCCAGGCCGCCGTGTCGACCTATGGCTATGGCTATACCGCAACGCTGACCGCCGCCAATGGCATCTTCTACGGCGCCGGCGACAACGCCCTCAAGGCGCGCAAGGAGCATGACGGCAGCCTGGTCTGGTCGTACAGCGTCGCCGCGCTGGCCTACCCATCGGTGAACCCGCCGGCCGTCGCCAACGGCATCGTCTACATGGCGGCCGGGCAGCAGAACGCGAGCACCATGTTCGCCTTCGACGCCGCGACGGGCACCGTGAAGTTCAAGGCGCCGATGGGGTCGCAATGGGAAAACTACCTGGCGCCGGTGGCGCTGGACGACGCCGTGTACACCAATGCGGGTACCTACGGCGGCTTGTATGCCTTCAAGCCGACGGGTGACCAGCTGTTCTTCGCGGCCACGTCGCAGACCACGATGTGGAGCCCGGCCCTGGATGCCACCACGGCCTATGTCTACAACGGCAATACGCTCAGCCTGCTGGACCGCAAGACCGGTACCGTGCAGAGCACGATCAGGGACGTCAATACCAGCTATTACGGCTACCAGTTGAACGGTGCCCCGGTGCTGGGCGCGGCCGGTAACGTGTTCGCCGCCAATTACGGCAGCGCCGTCACGGGCAGCAGCGCCGGCAACGAACTGCTCAAGTTCAACACCGCCAAGAGCTTCATCGACTGGCGCATCAAGGGCAACTACCCGCTGACGCCGGCCTATGCGTCGGGTGTGGTGTACGCGCAGAACCTGTCGCCGTATCGCATCGAGGCGCGTGCGGAAGGCGACGGCGCCCTGCTGTGGTCGTGGGTGCCGGGTCCGGCGGCCGAGACGGGCTGGAGCGGCGAGCCGGTCGTGACCAAGAACCTGCTGTTCGTCAGCGCCACCAAGGCCACCTACGCGATCGACCTGACGACGCACAAGGTCGTATGGAGCTATCCGATGGCGGGCCGCCTGGCGCTGACCCGCAGCGGCATCCTGTATATCCAGAACCAGGAAGCGCTGGTGGCGTTCAACGTCAAGTAAGCACCGCCGATGCCGGATCGGTGTGGAAAGGCCGGGCAGCGCGATCGCCCGGCCGCTTTCAAAACCCGATCCGCCCCTTGCCCGGCGGCGCCTTGATCCGCACATCGGCCGCCACCACGTGTTCGCGCCCGGCGGCCACCGCGTAGCCCAGCGCATCCAGCAGGGTCTTGCGCAGGTCGCGCGGCGACACCCCTGCCAGCCGGTCCAGCACCACATCCCCCAGCCGCGGGTCGAAGGCCGCCAGGTTCAATTCTCCCAGCAAGCCTGTATACATGCGCTGCGCGATCGCGGCCGCCTGTTGGGGCGTCGGCGCCGGCACCTCGTAGATGGCCATGCGGTTCAGCAGCGGATGCGGAATCCCGTCGACTGAGTTCGCGGTCAGCACCCAGAAGATCTGCGAGGCGTCGATGTCGACGTCGATGAATTCGTCGCGGAAGGCGCAGGCGGTCTCGGGTTCGAGCAGCTGGTACAACGCCGCCAGCGGATCGGATTGGGTGGAACCGCCGGCTTTTTCGACTTCGTCGAGCACAATCACCGGGTTGGCATACTCGCCGCGCACCAGGCGCTCGGCCACCTTGCCGCATTTGGCGCCGCGCCAGCTGGCCGAGCTGCCGGTGATGACGAAGCCGGCCGACAGCGCATTCATGCTGATCAGTTCGTAATCGGTCTGCAGGGCGCGTGCCAGGCGCTTGGCGAAATGGGTCTTGCCGACGCCGGGACCGCCCAGCAGCAGGACCGGCATCACGCCGGCACCGCCGAAGGCCTTGTTGCCGGCGTAGGCCAGGCGCAGGTAGCGCGCCAGGTCGTCCAGCACGTCGTCGAAGTTCGGGCATTCCTCGAACAGCGGGTCGAGGGCGTCGATGGAGGAGGGCGCGGTGACGAAGCGCTCGGCGCCGGTCTCGAGCATGCGTTCGTAGAAGACGTCGAGCTCGGGCGAGCGGCCGCGGTTGCGTTCGAGCGCACCCTGGACCTCGTGAAGATCGTAGACGGGACGGGTCCGGGCCAGGGCAATGCTCACGGTGTTCTCCTGCGGGTTAGTGCGTGCTTACTTGCGCGTCGGAAAGATGCATGCTTCCGGCGCCACGGTTTCATCCTAACCCGCAGTGCATCGATCCGCAATTTTCAACCGTACAGTGCGTCACTGGTCTCGCACGGCAAAACTGGCTAACCAACGGTAGGTACTTGCGCGTAATCAACCATGAAACCCATGTGTGTAGATGAGGTGGCACATGCACTTAATTACCTAAGTACCTAATTTTGCTCAACATTTTTACATGAGCTAGTCTCAAGTAAGTGCGCTAAGTCATTGGTTTCATTGGCAATTTCCGTATTTTCCAAGCGTGAATTCGCTTGACCACGGACAACGCTTCACTTAAAGTGGGAAACGGTGGCAAAAAGTGCAGTTTTGTGGGAGATCGACCGGTCTTCCGCCCCCTAAAAAATAATCAGACTGATAACTCTCCAAAACTAGGTAAATACGTGTTTCAGGGCGCGTCAGCGATCAATCTCGATGCAAAGGGTAGGATGTCCATCCCGGCCAAGCATCGGGACGCCTTGATCCAGCAGTGCGAAGGCCGTATGACGCTCACGAAACACCCGCATGGTTGCTTGCTGTTCTTTCCGCGCCCTGTGTGGGAAGAACATCGCGAACAAATTGCCGCCTGGCCGATGTCGGCACGGGCATGGCAGCGCATTTTCCTCGGTAACGCTTGCGATGTCGAGATGGATGGCAGTGGCCGGGTACTCATTTCGCCCGAATTGCGCACTGCGGTAGGACTGGAGAAAGAGGTCATGATGCTCGGGATGGGGACCCATTTCGAGATCTGGGACGCTGCCAAGTTGGCCGAAAACGAGGCCGACGCCGTTGCCGGCGGCATGCCCGATGTCCTTTCCAATTTCTCCTTTTAATAAGGCGCCGTATGAATTCGATGCCGGTGCCCGGATTGCAGCACGCATTGCAACACCGTACGGTGTTGCTGGATGAAGCAGTCGATGCGCTCGAACTGAACGGCGAGCGCGCGTCAGGTACGTACATAGATGGGACGTTCGGCCGCGGCGGCCACAGCCGGCTGATCCTGTCGAAGCTGTCCCCGCAGGGACGTTTGATCGCTTTCGACAAGGATCCGCAGGCGATCGCCACGGCGCAACAGATAAGCGATCCGCGCTTTGCGATCGTGCACGACAGCTTCGCGACGATGCGCGAGGCGCTGGCGGCACGCGGTGTGACCCAGGTCGACGGCATCCTGCTCGACCTCGGCATCTCCTCGCCCCAGGTCGACGACGCCAGCCGCGGGTTCAGCTTCCGCAACGACGGTCCCCTGGACATGCGGATGGATACGACACGGGGCATCTCGGCCGCCGAATGGCTGGCCGGGGTGGACGAACGACAACTGGAAAAGGTGATTCGGGATTATGGGGAAGAACGGTTTGCTTTTCAGATTGCAAAGGCGATTGTTGCTCGCCGGGCAGTCGAGCCAATTTCAAGCACACGACAGCTTGCCGCAATCGTGGCAAACGCGGTCAAAACCCGGGAGAAGGGCAAGGACCCGGCAACCCGCACCTTTCAGGCTGTCCGGATTTTCGTCAATAAAGAGCTTGAGGACCTTGAAGCAGGTCTGAGCGCCGCCTACGAACTGCTCGCGCCCGGGGCGCGCATGTCGGTCATCAGCTTCCACTCGCTGGAAGACCGCATGGTCAAGCAGTTCCTGGCGTCGAAGGCGAACGTCGAGCAGCCGGACCGCCGGCTGCCGATCCGCGCCGTCGACCTGCCGCAGCCCTTGATGAAACTGGTCACCAAGACCAAGCCCTCCGGCCCCGAGGTCGAGGCCAACCCGCGCGCCCGCTCGGCGGTGCTGCGCGTGGCCGAACGCCTGGGCACGGGCGGGGGCGCGCGATGAGCGGCAAGCTGAACGTCGTGCTGACCACGCTGCTGGTCGGCTGCGCGCTGTCGGTCGTGAATGCCCGTTACCAGCGTAACCACCTGGTCAACGACATCGAGAAGCTGGCGTCCCAGCAGCGCCAGCTCGACATCGACTGGGCCCAGCTCCAGCTCGACCAATCCACCCTCGGCAAGAACGAGCGCATCGAACAGATCGCGCGCACCGAATTGAACATGGCTCCCCTGAGTCCCGCACGTACCCAATACCTGACGGAAGGCGTCAAATGAAAGCCGGCGTCAACGGATCCCGCGTCGCCGCCGGCAAGGGCGTCGCATTCACCAAGAGCCCGGTGCTCGCGGTGCGCCTGCCGGACTGGCGCTCGCGCGTCGTCCTGTTCGTGCTGTTCGCGGCCTTCGCCGCGCTGGCCGGCCGCGCCCTGTGGGTGCAGGCGATGGACAACCAGTTCCTGCAGAAGAAGGGCGCCAGCCGCTACATGCGCACCGAGGAACTGCCGGCCACGCGCGGCAAGATCTTCGACCGCAACGGCCTGGTGCTGGCGTCGTCGCTGCCGGTGAAGTCGGTCTCGGCCTTCACCGAAGACATCAAGGGCACGCCGCCGGAAAAGCTGCGCGAACTGGCGCGCCTGCTCGAGATGCCCGAAGCCGAGCTGCTGAAAAAGCTCAACTCCAGCCGCAGCTACGTCTACCTGAAACGCCAGGTCGAGATGGACATCGTCGCCAAGATCGAAAAGCTCGACATCGACGGCATCGACACCCGCAAGGAATACAAGCGCTTCTACCCGCAGGGCGAAGTGATGGCGCACATGGTCGGCTTCACCAACGTCGAGGACATGGGCCAGGAAGCGATGGAACTGGCGCAGCAGAAGGCGCTGGCCGGCCAGCCGGGCAGCCGCCGCGTGATCAAGGACCGTTTGGGTCGCATCGTCGAGGACGTGGGCATGCAGCGCGAGCCGCACGACGGCCGCGACCTGACCCTGTCGGTCGACAGCAAGCTGCAGTACATCGCCTTCAACAGCGTCAAGGACGCGGTCGAGAAGTTCCACGCCAAGGCCGGCGCCGCCGTGGTGATCGACGTCCACACCGGCGAGGTGCTGGCATTGGCCAACTGGCCGACCTACAACCCCAACAACCGTGCCCACCTGACCGGCGAGCAGCTGCGCAACCGCGTCATCACCGACGCCTTCGAGCCGGGTTCGACGCTCAAGCCCTTCACCGTGGCGCTGGCGCTGGACAAGGGCCTGATCAAGCCGGGCACGATGTTCGACACCGGCAACGGCCGCTATTCGACCGGCGGCCACATCATCCGCGATACCCACCCGCACGGCGTGATCGACGTCAGCACCATCATCCAGAAGTCGTCGAACATCGGCACCACCAAGATCTCGGAGATGCTGTCGGCCCAGGAAATGTGGGAGATGTTCACCAAGGTCGGCTTCGGCCAGGCGCCGCGCTACGGCTTCCCGGGCGCGACGGCCGGCCGCGTGCGTCCGTACAAATCGTGGCCGATCGTGGCCAAGGCCAACATGTCCTTCGGCCAGGGCATCTCGATGTCGCTGCTGCAGCTGGCGCACGCCTGGCTGATCTTCGCGCGCGAAGGCGACATCATCCCGCTGTCGTTCCAGAAGGTGCAGGAAAAGCCGGTCGGCCAGCAGATCATTTCGCCCAAGACCGCGGCGCAGATGCGCACCATGGTGGAATCGGTGGTCGGTCCGGGCGGCACCGCCTCCATGGCCCAGATCGCCGGCTACCGCGCCGGCGGCAAGACCGGTACCGCGCAGAAGGTCATCGACGGCCGCTATTCGCAGGCCCACTACGTCGGCAACTTCGCCGGCATGGTGCCGATGTCGAATCCGCGCTTCGTGATCGCGGTGATGATCGACGATGCCAGCGGTCCGGTCCACACCGGCGGCGCCGTCGCCGCACCGACCTTCGCCGCGCTGGCGGCCAATGCGCTGCGCGCCGCCAACGTGGCGCCGGATTCGACCGTGACCGACATCATCATTCCCGAGCATCCACTCGAGGAGAGCAACTGATGGCCCTTGACCTGAACGCCGTCTGCGACTGGATGCGCAATGCCGCCCCCGGCGCCCGCCTCACGTCCGATTCGCGCCGGGTGCGCCGCGGCGACGTGTTCTTCGCCTATCCGGGCGAAGCGGCCGACGGCCGCAAGTTCATCGCCGCCGCGATCGGGAACGGCGCCGCCGCGGTGGTGTTCGAAGAACGCGATTTCGCCTGGCCCGCCGACTCGACGCTGCCGCATCTGGCGGTGGCCGACCTGAAAGCCGGTGCCGGCCCGATCGCGCACGCCTATTACGGCCAGCCCGACGCCGCCATGTTCACGGTCGGCGTCACCGGCACCAACGGCAAGACCTCGTGCGCGCTGTGGACCGGGCAGGCGCTGGCCAGCCTGGGCGAAACGGCGGCCGTGATCGGCACGCTGGGCGTGGGCCTGGTGAAACAGGACAAGCAGGGCCGCGCCGAACCCGAATTCGACGTCACCGGCTACACCACGCCCGATGCGGTGCTGCTGGCCGGCGAACTGGCCAGGCTGAACCAGGCCGGCGCCGGCGCGCTGGCAATCGAGGTGTCGTCGATCGGCCTGGTCGAGAACCGCACCGCCGGCATGCACTTCGACGTCGCCGTGTTCACCAACCTGACGCGCGACCACCTCGACTACCACGGCGACATGGACAGCTACGAGGCGGCCAAGCTGAAGCTGTTCGAATGGCCGGGTTTGAAGACCGCGGTTGTCAACCTGGACGACCCGGCCGGCGTTCGTATCGTCCAGCACCTGCGCAGCGGTTTCCCGGGCGTGGCGGTGACCGCCTACACGCTGCAATCCGACGCCGCGCTGCCGGCGCTGGACGGCGTGCGGATGCTGCGCGCGGCCAACCTGCGCAGCCGCGCGGCCGGGGTCGAGTTCCAGGTGCAGTCGGGCGCGGAGACTGCGCTGGCGCGCACGCGCCTGGTCGGCCACTTCAACGTCAGCAATGCGCTGGCGGTGCTGGGCACGCTGCTGGCCAAGGGTGTCAGCCTGCGCGCCGCGGTCGACGCCATCGAAACGCTGGTGCCGGCCCCGGGCCGCATGCAGCAGGTCGGCGGCCAGGATGCGCCGCTGGTGGTGATCGATTACGCCCACACGCCGGACGCGCTGGAAAAGACCCTGGCCGCGCTGCGCCAGGTGGCCCGGGAACGGGGCGGCCAGCTGTGGTGCGTGTTCGGCTGCGGCGGCGACCGCGATCCGGGCAAGCGTCCGCAGATGGGCCGCATCGCCCAGATGGCCGACCAGGCCGTGGTCACCAGCGACAACCCGCGCTCGGAAGAGCCGCGCGCGATCATCGCGCAGGTCGAGGCCGGCATGGACCCGCAGGGCGCGCCGTGGCAGGCGATCGAAGACCGCGCCGCCGCCATCCTGTCGGCGGTGAAGCATGCGGCCAAGGCGGACGTGATCCTGCTGGCCGGGAAGGGCCATGAGCCCTACCAGGAAATCAAAGGCCGGAAGAATCCGTTTTCCGATGCCGACCATGCCGCGCTGGCCCTCACCGCGCGGCTCACGATGATGAGGACGAATTGATATGCGCGGCTCGCTCGCACAACTGACTGCATCGATCGATGGCGCACGGATGACCCGCGACGCCTCCTTCGACAGCGTCTCGACCGACAGCCGCCAGGCAGCATCCGGCGCGCTGTTCGTCGCGTTGCGCGGCGAGACCTTCGACGCCCACGATTTCCTCGACCAGGTCGCGGCGCGCGGCGTGGCCGGGGTGGTGGTCGAAGCACTGCCCGAGAATTTCCCGCTGCCGGCCCTGGTGGTGCCGGATACGCTGGCGGCCCTGGGCCGCATCGGCAACGCGTGGCGCCGCCAGTTCGACATCCCGCTCATCGGCGTCACCGGCAGCAACGGCAAGACCACGGTCAAGGAAATGATCGCGGCGATCCTGGCCGCGGCCTTCGGCGTGGATGCGCGCCTGGCCACCCAGGGCAACCTGAACAACGAGATCGGCGTGCCGCTGACCGTGATGCGCCTGACCGGCATGCACCATGCCGCCGTGGTCGAACTGGGCATGAACCATCCGGGCGAGATCGCGCGCCTGGCGGCGATCGCCGCGCCCACCGTGGCGCTGGTGAACAACGCCCAGCGCGAGCACCAGGAATTCATGCACACCGTGGAAGCGGTGGCGCGCGAGAACGGCGCCGTGCTGGCCGCCTTGCCGGCCGATGGCGTGGCCGTGTTCCCGGGCGATGACGAGTACACCGCGCTGTGGCGCGCACTGGCGGGGGACCGTGAGGTGCTCACCTTCGGCTTGAGCGATGATTGCGATGTGTCGGCCACTTACACGGCGAACAGCTTCGGCAATGACTTGAACGTTAGCGTAAATCCGTCATTCCCGCGAAAGCGGGAATCCATGCCGAGCCAACAGAAGTCGCATGGTGTGCCGGAACGCGGCCTCAGTATGGATTCCCGTTTGCACGGGAATGACGGGAATACGTTCACTATCAAACTCGCCGCCGCCGGCACCCACAACGTCCGCAACGCCCTGGCGGCCTGCGCCTGCGCGCTGGCCGCCGGCATCCCGGTCGAGGCCATCGTGCGCGGCCTGGAAGCCTTTGCGCCGGTCAACGGCCGCCTGCAGCGCAAGCAGGCGACCAACGGCGCGGTCGTGATCGACGACAGCTACAACGCCAACCCCGACTCCGTGCGCGCCGCCATCGACGTGCTGGCGTACACGCCGTCCCCGCGCATCCTGGTGCTCGGCGACATGGGCGAAGTCGGCACCCAGGGACCCGAATTTCATGAAGAAATCGGTGCCTATGCCGCTCAGCGCGGCATCGACACCGTGCTCGCGACCGGTGACCTTGCGCGTCACATGACCGGATCGGGAGCGCAACACTACGAGCAGTTCGACGATTTATTGGCAGCACTGGACAAGCAACTGGGCAGCAAATCCGACGCAACTGTGTTGGTGAAGGGCTCGCGTTTCATGAAGATGGAACGCGTGGTCCAACACCTGATCACCCCACACAACCTCGGCAAGGACGCCCACTAACACCATGCTTCTCTGGCTCGCACAATACTTCCAGGACTATATCGGTCCGATGCGCATCTTTAACTACATCACCTTCCGGGCGGTGTTCGCGACCATTACCGCGATCGCCATCGGCCTCGGCTGCGGCCCGGCGGTGATCGCCAAGCTGACCTCGCTGAAGGTCGGCCAGGCAGTGCGCACCTACGGTCCGCAGACCCACCTGGCCAAGCACGGCACGCCGACCATGGGCGGCGTGCTGGTGCTGATCGCGATCGGCTTCTCGACGCTGCTGTGGTGCGACCTGTCGAACCGCCTGATCTGGCCGGTGCTGGTCGTCACGCTCGGCTTCGGCGCCATCGGCTGGGTCGACGACTACCGCAAGGTGGTCTACAAAGACCCGGAAGGCATGCGCTCGGGCGAAAAATACTTCTGGATGTCGCTGATCGGCATCGCCTCCTCGCTGTACCTGGCGTTCTCGGTGTCGGCCAAGACGCCGTGGGAAGTCTGGCAGCTGTTCCTGGCCTGGGTACAGTCGGGCTTCTCGATGTCGCTGCCGCCCAAGTCCGACCTGATCGTCCCCTTCTTCAAGACCATCAGCTATCCGCTCGGCGTGTGGGGCTTCATTGCGCTGACCTATTGCGTGATCGTCGGTTCGTCCAACGCCGTCAACTTCACCGACGGCCTGGATGGCCTGGCCATCATGCCGACCATCATGGTCGGCGCGGCGCTCGGCCTGTTCGCCTACCTGACCGGTAACGCGACCTATTCGCGCTACCTGTTCATCCCCCACATCCCGGGTGCCGGCGAACTGCTGATCTTCTGCGGCGCGATGGCCGGCGCCGGCCTCGCCTTCCTGTGGTTTAACGCGCACCCGGCCCAGATGTTCATGGGCGACGTCGGCGCGCTGGCGCTGGGCGGCGCGCTCGGCACCATCGCCGTGATCGTGCGCCAGGAAATCGTCCTGTTCATCATGGGCGGCGTGTTCGTCGCCGAGACGCTGTCGGTGATCATCCAGGTGAG
>JAKOOD010000335.1 GCA_022701635.1 Burkholderiaceae bacterium
GCTGGGTTTTGGTGCATTGTTGAGCTGGGAGGTGCATCGAACAAGCCACATAGTACGCATTTTCGTCAAAAGTTCCAACAGGAAACTATTTGTATAATTTTATAAACTACATTGTTATTTTTAATATACTCCGGCTAAAACCCGCTCGTATGTGGTTTTTATGATCAGCATTTTGAAAGCCAAACCTGTTTTTGAATTATCGAACGATTTCGACAGTAATAGCGCTGATCACGAATGACAATGACAATGTATCCAAGTAGCAACGAAATTGCGCGAATCACGCAAATCCGCGTCTGAAAAGCAAACAGCCCGGTCGACGAATCAACCGGGCTGTCGGATCAGCTGATTGCGGCGATCAGTGCGCGCTAGCCCCGGCTGCACCAATACCGGTTTCCGAACGCACTTCCTGCGCTTCGAAACCAGCCTTGTCGATCGCTGCACGCGGCCCGCTGTCGGTCACCGAGAACAGCCACACGCCGACGAAGCCGACGATCATCGAGAACAGGGCCGGCGAGGTGTACGGGAAAATCGCTGCCTTGTTGTGGAACACGTCGACCCACACCGACTTCGACACCACGGTCAGGCCGACCGCCGTGATCAGGCCCAGGAAGCCGCCGACGGTGGCGCCGCGGGTGGTGCAGCCCTTCCACAGCACCGACATGAACAGCACCGGGAAGTTGGCCGACGCCGCGATGGCGAAGGCCAGCGACACCATGAAGGCCACGTTCACGCTCTGGAACACGATACCCAGCAGCACGGCGATGATGCCCAGGCAGATGGTGGTGATCTTCGAGATGCGCAGTTCGCTGCCCGGGGCCGCCTGGCCCTTCTTGATGACGGTGGCGTACAGGTCGTGCGACACGGCCGAGGCGCCCGACAGCGTCAGGCCGGCCACCACCGCCAGGATGGTGGCGAAGGCCACGGCCGAGATGAAGCCGAGGAAGACGTCGCCGCCCACGGCCTTGGCCAGGTGCACCGCCGCCATGTTGTTACCGCCCAGCAGCTTGCCGGCAGCATCCTTGAAGGCCGGGTTGGTACCGACCAGCACGATCGCGCCGAAGCCGATGATGAACACCAGCACGTAGAAGTAGCCGATCCAGGTAGTGGCCCACAGCACCGACTTGCGCGCTTCCTTGGCGCTCGGGACGGTGAAGAAGCGCATCAGGATGTGCGGCAGGCCGGCGGTACCGAACATCAGCGCCATGCCGAAGGAGATGCCGGAGATCGGGTCCTTGATGAAGGTGCCCGGGCCCATGATGGCGTCGCCCTTGGCATGCACTTCGACGGCCTTGGCGAACAGCTGTTCCGGGCTGAAGTTGAACATCGACAGCACCGAGAACGCCATGAAGGTGGCACCGGCCAGCAGCATCACGGCCTTGATGATCTGCACCCAGGTGGTGGCGGTCATGCCGCCGAACAGCACGTAGACCATCATCAGGATGCCGACCAGGACCACCGCGATCCAGTAGTCGAGGCCGAATAACAGCTTGATCAGCTGGCCGGCGCCGACCATCTGCGCGATCAGGTAGAACAGCACCACGACCAGGGTGCCCGAGGCGGCGAACAGGCGCACCGGCTTCTGGGCGAAGCGATAGGCGGCGACGTCGGCGAAGGTAAAGCGGCCCAGGTTGCGCAGGCGCTCGGCCATCAGGAAGGTCAGCACCGGCCAGCCGACCAAGAAGCCGATCGCGTAGATCAGGCCGTCGAAGCCGTCCAGGAACACGGCGGCGGAGATGCCGAGGAAGGACGCGGCCGACATGAAGTCGCCCGCGATCGCGAGGCCGTTCTGGAAGCCGGTGATGCCGCCGCCGGCGGTGTAGAAGTCGGACGCCGAGCGGGTGCGCTTGGCGGCCCACTTGGTGATGAACAGGGTCAGCAGCACGAAGCCCGCGAACATGGTGATCGCGGTCCAGTTGGTGGCCTGCTTGGTGGCCTGGCCGAGATCGGGCGCGGCCATGGCGCTGCCGGCCAGGGCCAGCAGGGCGAAGGCGGCCGCCAGGTAGGAGAAGATGCGAGTGGTCTTGGTCATGCGCGTACCTTGGTCGGCTGGGTCACGTGGGCGTTGGTGGCGGCCGGCTGGGCGGTGCCCGCGGCGGCGTTCTGGTGGATGGCGTCGGTGAGCGCGTCGAACTCGCGGTTCGCGCGGCGCACGTAGATCGCGGTGACGGCCACCGTGAACAGGATCACGAACAGGCCCAGGGGCACGCCCCAGGACATGACGCCGTTGCCGATCTTCGATGCCATGAACGCCTTGTCCCAGGCGTTCAGCGCGGTGAAGCCGTAGTAGACGATCATGACCGACAGGGCCAGCATCCAGCCATAGCGGGAGCGTGTCCTGACGAGTTTCTGGTAGTTCGGGTCACTCTTGACCCGTTGTACGAGGTCTGCTTCCATTTTTGTCTCCATTCATTTTATTAATGCCAGTACGGCCGGCTGGTTTCGATCCTACGGGTGGCCCCTTACCCGATTCTTACGGCAGAACCTGAAAACCATATTACCCACGTTTCAAGTGAAACACCACACAATGAAATGCACTACACTTGAAACATGAGCTACCCCGTCCGCACTGCCCACGACGCCAGCAAGCCCGTCATCTGGACCGTGTCCGTGTCCCGCCTGTCCGACCTGTTCCGCGACATCACCCTCGAATACGATCACCTGGCGCAGATCGAACCGCTGCACCTCGGCTTCGACGAAGCGGCGCGCCATATCCGCGAGCGCATGGCGGGCGAGCATTGCGACGTGGTGATCGCTGCCGGCTCCAACGGCGCCTACCTCAAAAGCCGGGTCTCGGTGCCGGTGGTGGTGGCCCAGGCCAGCGGCTTCGACTTCATGCAGGCGCTGGCGCGGGCGCGCCGGCTGTCGGCGCGGATCGGCGTGATCCAGTACCAGCGGCCACTGCCGGAACTGGCCGAGTTCGCGGCCACCTTCGGCCTGGTGATCGAGCAGCGCACCTACGTGACCGAGGAAGATGCGCGCGCCGGCATCGACGAATTGAAAGCCGGCGGGATCGAGGTCATCGTCGGCGCCGGCTTGATCACCGACCTGGCCGAGGAAGCCGGCCTGAAGGCGGTGTTCGTGTATTCGGCGGCCTCGATCCGGCGCGCCTTCGACGATGCGCTGGAACTGGCGCGCCTGACCCAGTTGGAAGCGGGCCGAGGCCGGCGGCCGGTGGCCTCCGACACCCGGCGCGCCCGGCGCGGTCTGAATGACCTGCGTGGCGAGTCGCCGGCGATGGAACGCCTGCGCCAGAGCGTGGTGCTGTACGCGCGCTCGCCGGCGACGGTGCTGATCCAGGGCGAAACCGGCAGCGGCAAGGAACTGGTCGCGCAGGCGATCCACCGCGAGAGCCCGCGCCGCGGCGCCAACCGGCCCTTCGTTGCCGTGAATTGCGGCGCCATCGCCGAGTCGCTGCTGGAATCCGAGCTGTTCGGCCACGAGGAAGGCGCGTTCACGGGCGCGCGCCGCGGCGGCCATGCGGGCTTGTTCGAAGCGGCCAACGGCGGCACCCTGTTCCTGGACGAGATCGGCGAAATGCCGCTCGCGCTGCAGACGCGCCTGCTGCGCGTGCTCGAGGAGCGCGAAGTGATGCGGGTCGGCGGCACACGGCCGGTGCCGATCGACGTGCGCGTGATCAGTGCCACCCATTGCGACCTGGAGGCGCGCGTGCGTGACGGCCGCTTCCGTGCCGACCTGTTCTACCGGCTGGCCGTGCTGCGCCTCGCCCTGCCGCCGCTGCGCGCGCGCGCGGAAGACATCGCGCCGCTGGCCGAGTGGGCGCTCAAGCATGCACTGGCGGCGCTGGATGCGCGCCCGCATCCGAACCTGGCGGCCGAGATCGCGGCCTGCGCGCCGCTGCTGCAGGCGTATGGCTGGCCCGGCAACGTGCGCGAGCTGCGCAACCTGATGGAGCGGCTGGCGTTGTTCCTGGCGGCCGAGCCCTTGCAGGCGCTGACGCCGAGCTTCCTGCTGGCGATCGCGCCCGAGCTGGCCCAGCTTGCGGCGTCCTCCCCGGCCGCGGCGCCCGCTCCGGCCGCGATGCCGGCGCAGGTGCCGCCGCTGCCGGTCCGCGAAAGCGCGGCCGAGGTACTGGCGCGCTGCGGCGGCCAGCGCGATGCCGCCGCGCGCTACCTGGGCATCAGCCGCACGACCTTGTGGCGCCGTTTGAAAGAAGGAAATTAGCCATTGGAAAGTGCACGGCTATAAACTAATCCGAGCTCAAGCGGTTTAATCTCGCCCAAACCACGACGCCGAAATTAGTCGTATGATGCTTTTTTTATACGGCCTGGCGCCCGCTCGTGCCAGCTTTCCAGGCGGCGCCCATGACGTGCCGTGTAGTTCGGAGGCATCATGCAAGACGCGCGTAATAATCCCTCGTCAGCGGCGATTTTTTCGCTGATCGGCAATACCCCGCTGGTCGAAGTCACCCGCATCGACACCGGCCCCTGCCAGCTCTTCCTCAAGCTCGAATCCCAGAATCCCGGCGGCTCCATCAAGGACCGCATCGGCCGCGCCATGATCGAGGCGGCCGAGCGGGATGGCCGCCTGCAGCCCGGCGGCACCGTGGTCGAGGCCACCGCCGGGAATACCGGCCTCGGGCTGGCGCTGGTGGCGCGCATCAAGGGCTACCGGGTGGTCCTGGTCGTGCCGGACAAGATGGCGGCGGAAAAGGTGCTGCACCTGAAGGCGCTCGGCGCCGAGATCCACCTCACCCGTTCCGACGTCGGCAAGGGCCACCCCGCGTATTACCAGGATTATGCGGCGCGCCTGGCCAGGGAGATTCCCGGCGCCTGGTTCGCCGACCAGTTCAACAATCCGGACAACCCGCGCGCCCACGAGACCACGACCGGCCCCGAGATCTGGGAACAGATGCGCCACGAGATCGACGCCATCGTGGTCGGCGTCGGCTCCTCGGGCACCCTCAGCGGCCTGTCGCGCTACTTCGCGCAAGTGCAGCCCGGCCTCGAGTTCGTGCTGGCCGATCCGCAGGGCTCGATCCTGGCCGACTACGTCAAGACCGGCACGCTGTCGGATGTCTCCGGGTCGTGGGCGGTCGAAGGCATCGGCGAAGATTTCATCCCGGCGATCGCCGACCTGTCGCGCGTCAAGACCGCGTACGCCATCAGCGACGAGGACAGCTTCCATACCGCGCGCGAACTGCTGCGCCAGGAAGGCATCCTGGCCGGCTCGTCCACCGGCACCCTGCTCGCCGCCGCCCTGCGCTACTGCCGCGCCCAGGCCACGCCGAAGCGCGTCGTCACTTTCGTGTGCGACACCGGCACCCGCTATCTCACCAAGGTCTACAGCGACGGCTGGATGGTCGACCAGGGATTGCTGCACCGGCCGACACTGGGCGACCTGCGCGACCTGATCGGACGCCGCTTCGACGACGGCGAAGTGGTGACGGTGGCACCGTCCGACACCCTGCTGACCGCCTTCAACCGCATGCGCAGCAGCGACCTGGCGCAGCTGCCGGTGGTCGAGCATGGCAAGCTGGTCGGCCTGATCGACGA
>JAKOOD010000369.1 GCA_022701635.1 Burkholderiaceae bacterium
CGGTCCTTGTCGTAGCGGCCCTGGCTTTGCCGGGTCTGCGCATACAGCCAGGCATTGGTGGCCGCCAGCACGCGTTCCGCCGCGGTCTTCACCGACCACGCGTCCGAGGTGCAGTAGTAATCCTCGAGGAAGGACGCGACCGCCGTTTCGCTGGCGACCTGGCTGACGTCGCTGCTGCTGATGCCGTCGGCCACGGCCAGCGCGACGCCCTTCACCGCCAGCTGCCGGCCCTGCGGCAGGCAGCTGCCGTGGAAGTCCTGGTTGACCGCCTTGCGGCCACGCTCGCTATGCTGGCCGATCGAGACCTGCGGATGGGACGACATCCACGAACCGTCAGTTGAACATCAGTTGAACGAGCGCTTGGCAGCGGTCCTGACGTGGGTGGAGTACAGCGTCAGGCCGGTGAAGGCGAGGCCGCCCACCAGGTTGCCCAGCACGGTCGGGAGCTCGTTCCAGATCAGGTAATCCATGATCGTGAAGTGCCCGCCCATCATCAGGCCGAACGGGAACAGGAACATATTCACCACCGAGTGCTCGAACGCCATGAAGAAGAACAGCATGATCGGCATCCACATCGCCACGACCTTGCCGCCGACGGTGGTCGAAATCATCGCGCCGACCACGCCCATCGACACCATCCAGTTGCACAGCATGCCGCGGATGAACAGGGTCAGCATGCCGGCGGCGCCGTAGGCGGCGTAGCCGACGGTGCGCTTCTCGCCGATCTGCGCGACGGTCTGGGCGATCTTGCCGCCATCGGTGTTGAAGCCGAAGGTGAACACGTAGGCCATCAGGCAGGCCACCGTCAGCGCGCCGAGGAAGTTGCCGAGGAAAACGACGCCCCAATGCTTCAGGACGCGGCCAACGGTGACGCCGGGACGCTTGTCGATCAAGGCCAGCGGCGTCAGCACGAAGACGCCGGTCAGCAGGTCGAAGCCCATCAGGTACAGCATGCAGAAGCCGACCGGGAACAGCAGTGCGCCGATCAGCGGCACGCCCGTCGCCACCGACACGCTCACCGCGAACACGGCGGCCAGGGCCAGGATCGCGCCCGCCATGTAGGCGCGGATCAGCGCATCGCGCGTCGCCATGTAGATTTTCGACTCGCCCGCGTCCACCATCTTGGTGACGAATTCCGAAGGAACCAGATATGCCATGCAGCTTCACCTTTCGCGGCCCGCGGGCCTGTTGACGTTATGTAGTTTGAATCTCAGCAAGAAAAATGCCTGCCGGGACGACGCGCTCAGAACGGCTTATAGGGGAGGAACTTGCCGTCCAGCGTGATGACGGCACGCTCGCCGCCCTCCGGATCCGCCACCTTTTGTATGTCGCAGCGGAAGTTGATCGCACTGATGATGCCGTCGCCAAATTGCTCGTGAACCAGGGCTTTCAGCGTGGTGCCATACACCTGCACCATTTCGTAGAAGCGGTAGATGGTCGGGTCGGTCGGCACGCCGCCCGGGATGCTGCCGCGCATCGGCACCGACTGCAGCTGCTTGGCGTCGGCGGCGCTCAGCGCAAGGCGCTCGGCCACGATGGCGGCGGCGGCGGCCGGCAGGGCATGCTGGCCGAGCAACGCGGCAGTGACGTAGGCGACGTGCAGGCCGGTTCCTTCGGCGAGGGCGGCCCAGCTCAGGTCTTTCAGCGCCTTGTTGGTGATGACACGGGCGGTGAGTGCCGTGCGCGCATCTTGGGTGACGTCCGATTGCAGCATGATGATTTCCTTTACTGGATGGGCTGGAGGGTCGATTGCATTGACGGGTGCGATGGGGCGGCAATTGGGGCGAATTTCCTGGCCAGTAAATTGCTTAATACCCTGCAATGGAAATCATCATCGTGGCTTTTTATAAAGCGGTCCAATACCTGCTTAGAATGGTGTTGATAAGAAAAACTAATGCTTTTTTTTGGAGCTGCGTGCACTAAATTATGGAATTGCGTGCACTAAAATATCTCATCGCCGTCGCCGAGCACGGTAATTTCACGCGCGCGGCGGAGGCATTGCATGTGTCCCAGCCGGCCCTCTCGCAGCAGATCCTGCAGATGGAAGACCGTCTGGATGCCGTCCTGCTCGACCGCAGCGGGCGCACGGTCAAGGTGACCGAGGCCGGGCAAGCCTATATCGCCCATGCGCGGCGCGCGCTGTTCGAACTGGAGTCGGGGCGGCGCGCGATCCACGATGTGGGCGACCTGTCACGCGGCGCCGTGCGACTGGCGATGACACCGACCTTCACCGCTTACCTGATCGGGCCCTTGGTGGCCGCTTTCCGCGCCCGCTTCCCGGCCATCAAGGTCAATGTGCTGGAAATGTCGATGGACACGATTGCCGCGGCGATCGAAGCGGATGAAGTGGACCTCGGTATCGCCTTCGAACTGGGGCGTTGCGCGGATATCGAGAGTTTGCCGCTGTTCACCGAAAGCCTGCGTGTCGTCGTTGCGGCCCATCATCCGTGGGCCGGGCGGGATGCGCTCGACGTCCACTCGCTCGCGGAGGGCGAACTGGCCCTGCTCAGCAAGAATTTCGTCACCCGCGTCCACATCGACAATTATCTGCAGGCGTCCCAGGTGGCGCCGAAGGTCGCGGTGGAAGTGAATACGATCAGTGCCCTGGTTGAAATCGTCCGGCACAGCAATCTGTTGACGATATTGCCGGAGGCAATCGCAGAACAGGCGCCCGGACTGCGCAACCTGTCGCTGGCGTCGCCACCGCCGCCGCGCACGGTCATGCTGTTGCGGCGCAAAGGTGCCTACCAGAGCGCGGCGACCCGCGCGCTCGAGGACATCGTCAGGTGCGAAGCCGTGCGCTGGGTGCTTTGACGCTCGTTCGGGTGACGTTCCGGGCCGTCAAGCCAGCCGTTTTCCCGCCGCACAAGCCTGCATCAGTTGCTCGAGCCGTTTGCCGCGCGTCGCTGCCCGCTTTGCCTCCGTAATCCAGTGCAGCACGACCTTGCGGTAGCCGGGCGGCGCCGCCTCGAAGTAGGTCCAGGCCGCCGCATCGTGCTGGAAGCGCGCGCGCTCCGCATCGCTCAGCGCGGGCACATCGCCGCGCTCGTGCGCATAGATGCCCGACTTCGCCTCGCTGCGCAGGGCGAACGCGGCTTCGCCCGCCGCCGTCATTCTGCCCTCGGCGCGCAGCTTGTCGATCTTGGCGATGTTCACCACGCTCCAGATCGAGGATGGCTTGCGCGGCGTGAAGCGGATCGCGTAGCTGTCGTCGTCGATGCGCTGGCGCCGTCCGTCGATCCAGCCGACGCACAGGGCTTCGTCGACCGATTCCGGCCAGCGCATGCAGGGCTGGCCCGAGTGCACCTTGTGAAAACCGACCAGCAATTCGGTCGCGCCGGCGGCGTGCCGGTCGAGCCAGGCGCGGAAGGCCTGGGCGTCAGCGAAAAAAGTGGGCGTCATGACGGCCATTATGCATGGCTTTCCGCTATCCCATCTGGTTATACTTGCTCAGCCGACCTGGCCCCCGCCCACGCCGTTCGTTCTGATTAAGGAAACCGTCGATGTCACGCCGTACCGCCCTCGCCTTCGCCACCGCCGTCCTTGCCGCCTCTTATGCCTTCGCCGTCCCGCCATCCCAGGCGCAAGCCACCCGCGACGCCACGCTGGTCCAGACCGGCAGCGACATCCCGGCCAAATGGCAGCGCCCCGATGCCGATTACGATTACACGCGCCAGGAAGTCATGATCCCGATGCGCGACGGCGTCAAGCTGCACACCGTGATCCTGATCCCGAAAGGCGCGCACAGCCTGCCGCTGCTGCTCGAGCGTACGCCCTACGATGCGGGCGGCTTCAGCAAGGAAAGCGTGCCGCACCTGCGCGACGCGGTCTGGACCGCCAACCGCGAATGGGTCGACGACGGCTACATCCTGGTCTACCAGGACATCCGCGGCAAATACGGTTCCAAGGGCGACTACGTGATGACGCGTCCGCCGGTCGGCCCGCTCAATCCGAGCAAGACCGACGACACCACCGACGCCTGGGACACGGTCGACTGGCTGGTCAAGAACGTCAAGCAGGGCAACGGCAAGGTCGGCATGATCGGCTCCTCCTACGATGGCTGGACCGTGACGATGGCCCTGCTCGGCCCGCACCCGGCGCTGAAGGTGGCGGCGCCGCAAAGTCCGATGATCGACGGCTGGATGGGCGACGACTGGTTCCACTACGGCGCCTTCCGCCAGGTCAACCTCGATTACTTCACCGGCCAGACCACCAAGACCGGCAAGGGCGAGAACGTGGCGCGCACCGGCGCCGACGATTACCAGGCCTTCCTCGATGCCGGTTCGGCCGGCAACTGGGCCGAACGCAACGGCTTCAAGCAGCTCGGCTTCTGGAACCGCCTGTCCAGCCACCCCGCCTACGACGCCTTCTGGCAGGGCCAGGCCCTGGATAAATTCGTCGCGGCGAAGCCGTCGAGCGTGCCGACCATGTGGCTGCAGGGCCTGTGGGACCAGGAAGACATGTACGGCGCCGTCGTCACCTGGGAAGCGCTGCGCGCCAAGGGCATGTCGAACAACCACCTGGTGATGGGGCCGTGGGCGCACAGCCAGGTCAACGGCAAGGCCGAGACCCTGGGTCCGCTCAAGTGGAAGGGCGACACCGCGGCCGACTTCCGCCGCGACGTACTGATCCCCTTCTTCAACACCTACCTGAAGGACCGCACGCCGACCGAGCCGCTGGCGCCGGTGATGATCTACAACGCGTCCGACAACCGCTGGGACAAGTTCGCCGACTGGCCGGCGACCAAGGCGCTGACGCCGCTGTACCTGCAGGCCGACAACGGCCTGGCCTTCCAGCCGGCGGCCGCGGGCGAGGACAGCTACGTGTCCGACCCGGCCAAGCCGGTGCCCTTCCTGGCGCCGCCGCTGTCGTTCAGCGAACGCAGCCGCTGGGTCAGCTGGCTGCTGCAGGACCAGCGTTTCGTGTCGACCCGTACCGACGTGCTGTCCTGGCAGACGCCGGTCCTGACCAGCGCCGTCACCGTGCAGGGCGCGCCCTTCGCCGACATCTTCGCCAAGACCAGCGGCACCGACGGCGACTTCGTGGTCAAGATCATCGACGTCTATCCGGCGACCGTGGCCGAGCAGCCGGAAATGGGCGGCTACCAGCTGCCGGTCAGCATGGACATCTTCCGCGGCCGCTACCGCCAGAGCTTCGAGCACCCGACGCCGATCCCGGCCGGCGAAGTCCAGGAATACAAGTTCCGCCTGCCGACCATGAACTACGTGTTCAAGCCGGGCCACCGCATCATGGTGCAGATCCAGTCGAGCCTGTTCCCGCTGTACGACCGCAACCCGCAGAGCTACGTCGACAACATCTTCTTCGCCAAGCCGGCCGATTACCGCAAGGCGACCGTGTCCATCCAGCGCGGCACGGCCGGCGCCAGCGCGGTGCTGCTGCCGGTGGTGCCGGCCAGCACGGCGATCACGTCGGCGGCCCGCTGAACCCGCGGCCCGCTCAGCGTGCCTGGGCGGCCGCGCCGCTGCCCAGCTGGCAGATGCCGGTCTTGCAGATCGCGCCCGGGTCGGGCACGACGTTGCAGGTCGACATCATGCCGGAGGCGGCATTCGCGGCGCGCTGCTGTTCCTTGTAGCTGTCGCCGAGGGCGCGCAGCTCGGCTTCCTGGGTCTTGGCCGACGACCAGGCGATATACCCCTCCGGACCGCCGCGGGACTTGGCACCCAGCGGCATCGTGTGGCATTGGGCATCGCTGCTGCAGGTGGGTGAGCCGACCAGGGTGCGGATGCGGGTCAGCATCTCGCCCGGCACGGCCAGGTTGGAATCGGGTGCGGCCTTCGTTGCGGCGACCGGCATGGGCACCTGGTTGCCCGACTGGGCGCTGCAGCCGCTGACGGCGCAGGCGGCTAATAATAAGAGGACAAGTTTTTTCATGGTTAGATCATCGGTGCCGTCATGACGAACGTCAAGCGTGCGTTGGTATGCTATGCATGAGTAACCGAACGTCGCATGGATGCTACGTTGTTCTTATAGAAGGTTTTATTTCTCTCAAGATATTTCCTCACATCATCTTTTAAGTCCGCGCATTTGACATGAATTGTTAAATTCGAGACCGCTATTTACACAAAGTTAAGTTAAAAAGTTGACGCACGGAAAAATAGTGTGGCTACAATAGCTCATCCATATCGCAGCTAATGCCCGCCATCATGAAATTTCTGACGCTCCCTACCTTGTCCGCCCTCTCCCTCGCCGCCCTGCTCGCTGCCTGCGGCGGTCCGCAGGATGCGCTGCCGACCCAGACTGCCGCCTCGATCCAGACCGGCTCGGCCACGACCAGTGTCCGGGTGTCTACCGGTGCAGGGACTAGCGGTGCAGGGACCAGCAGCACCGGCACCGCCACCACCGGCGCGGCCGCCGGCACTGCCGTGCCAACCGCGTCGGCCACCATGCCCCAGCCGGACTGCGCCGCTGACGGCTGCAACGGCCCGCGCATCATCGACGCCAATGCCGAAGCCTGGCGCTATGCGGCCATGCAGCGCGCCGCAACCGACGTTTCGCAGTCCTGATTCTGCCGCCTGCTGGAAAGCCCTTACCCTTCCAGCAGACGCAACTCCATGCAGCGCGCCAGCGCATGGGCGCGGTTGCTGACCCCGAGCGCGCGGTAGATGCGCTGCAGGTGGTTCTTGACGGTCAGCCCGCTGATGCCCAGGATCTGCCCCATCTCGTCGTTGCTCTTTCCTTCGCGCAGCCAGCCGACGATCTCGGTCTCGCGCGCACTCAGGCTGCGCGCCGGCGCCGCCGCCGAACCGCCATGGGGCGGCAGCCGCGCCAGCGCCAGGTGCAGGTGCGGCACCAGCAATTCGAGAAAGTAGGCGTGGCGCGCACTCGGCCGCATCGGCAGGCCGAACAGGACGAATACGCTGGCGCCGGCCGCGGTCTGGCCGGTGCCGTGGGCCAGCACGCTGTCGAAGCCGAGCGCCCCCAGTTCGGCGCGGAAACCTTCCAGCGCCTGCGCGCCCTCTTCTTCCCTGTCGCCGCCGTCCAACAGTGCCGGCAGGCGGCCGCTTCCCATGCAATGGCGCGCGATGCGCAGTGCCAGCCCGTCGCGGCGGCCGCCCAGCGCGGCCAGCGTCGCCGGCGCCAGCACCGTGCCATGCAGGCAGTCGATGCCCAGCAGCGCGCCGCCTGGCGCGAACTGCATGCAGGCCAGCACGGCGTGCGGCAGCAGCGTCTGCAGTTGCCCCTGCGTCCACAGGAACAATTGATGCAGGCTGGCCACGCGCACGCCGGCTTCGATCGCGCGCAGCAGGTACTCCTGCTCCAGGCGGCTGAGGATGACGACCGGTTCCATTGATCGGTGCAGCGTGTTCAGGCGGCGCTGTTCCAGCCGAAGGCATCCTGGGCGCGCCAGGCAACGAAGCGGTAGCCGCTGCCGCGCACGGTTTCGATGCGCTGCTGGTGGCCGCTCGGCTGCAACGCATTGCGCAGCCGTCCGACGTGGGTGTCGACGGTACGCTCGTCCAGCACCGCATGGCGGCCCCATACCTGGTCCAGCAGTTGCGAACGCGAATGGACGCGCTCCGGGTGATGCATCAGGAAATTTAAAAGGCGGAACTCGACCGGCCCCAGCGCCACCTGACGCGCCCCCGCCATCACGCGCTGGGTGCCGGGATCGAGGCGCAGGCCGGCCATCTGCACGACATCGGGCGCGAGGGTCGCGGCCGGCGCCGCCGGCGCGGGTGCCCGGCGCCGCAGCACGGCGCCGATGCGGGCCAGAAGTTCGCGCGGATTGAAGGGTTTGGTGAGATAGTCGTCGGCGCCCGATTCCAGCGCCAGGATCTTGTCGTGCTCGCCGGCGCGCGCCGACAGCATGATGATCGGCAGCTCGCGCGTGGCGGCGGCGGCGCGCAGGCGCCGGATCAGCGCCTGGCCGGACTGGCCCGGCAAGTCCCATTCCAGCAGCAGCATGTCGGGCGGATGCTCGTCGATCGAGACCAGCGCCGAGTCGGCATCGAGGCAACTGGCGGCGTCGTGGCCGGCGCGCGTCAGGTTCAACGCCAGCAACTCGCGGATGGCGGGATCGGGATCGACCACGAGGACGTGTGCGGACATACGGCTATCCTAAAACATTGATCTATGTTTGCAGCTGCCAGATTTTAATATGCACGATGCAAGACCAACTGAACAATATGATTTGTTTGGGGTATTCAGAGCTTCCGCGAATAAATGGCAATTAGGCAGAGCGCCTAGAGGGAAGCGGGTTTTGAGGCAAATCAAGAGACGCGCGGCAGCCAGTACCGGCAGTTGTGAAAAGGATACAAGTATTGAAAAACCACCTGCCCGTCCCCGGACAAGTGGTCTCTTTACAGCAAGCTCAGCCTGGCCGGCTTAGCGAGCGCGGCGACGCAGTGCGAAGCCCATCAGGCCCAGGCCGCTCATGACCAGTGCCCAGTCTGCCGGTTCCGGGACGTCGGCATCGACGGCGGCCGGGGTCACGCTGGCGTAGCTGGCGTTGGCCGTTACCGACACCGGCTGGTCCTGTTGGAACGCGATGCTGACGATATCGTCGGTGATGTATTCGTACATGTCGTCCGTCAGGGCGACGCCGAAGGTGCTGCCGACCGGACCGACGTCGATATCGAAGGTGACGTCGAAGCCGAAGTTGCCACCGAAGGCAACATCGAACACGTAGGCGTTGTAGCCGCTGGCAATCGTCAGCGAACCCGCATCGTAGTTGACGAAGGCGTCGTTGATCGCCATGCCGTCCCCCAGGAAGTTGCCGGTCCAATGATCGATCGTCGCGACGGCGTCGCTGTTGTCGAGGCCGAGGAAGGACAGCAGCAGGCCGCCGTTGTTTCCGGCCTGGGACGAGGTGTTGATGTCGACGTGGTAGGTCGGCCCGGCGACGGCAGCTGCGCTACCGGCAGCCAGCGCCAGCGCCAGCAGCGAGCGGCTCAGGATCGAGTTGAATTTGAACATGAATGAACTTCCTTAAAAGGTACCGCTGATAATGGTCGGGGTGTACGAGAACTGGATCTTCGTCGGGTTGCTGAACGACGTCGTCACGGTGGCCTGGGCGCCCGGCGCGAGCGTGCCGGTGCTGATCGTGATGTACGGCGTACCGTTCTGCATGCCGGTCCGGTTGTCGAGCGTGACGCTGGACGGCAAGCCATCCAGGCGCAGTTGCAGCGGGCCGCTGAGCGGGGCGGACGTGGTATTGGTGATGGTCACCGTGCCGCTGACCTTGCCGGTCAGGACATTACCCTTCAGGCCCGACTGGACGATCTTCACGCTCGCGCTCACATCGGTCGTGGCACCGGCCAGGTTCAGGCTCACCACCACCGGATCGTGGTCCGACGCGCGGAAGGCGTTGTTGACGTACGGGTCGTCGGCGGTGTCGCCGAGGTTGTAGTCGATCGCATCCGGTTCGTCCGCGTTGTTGTGCCATTCGGTCACGCCGGTTACCTGCGGGTCGAGCGAGGTGCTGGCCAGCGCGTGGTCGAGGTAGCCGCTCATGCCGTTGAACACGTACGAGTACGGGGTACCGTTCGGGCGCACGAAGCGTTCCAGTTCGTTCACCATGCCATTGCTGGTCAGGTAGGCGATCGGGTCTTCGTGGCCGTAGGCGTTGAAGTCGCCCACTGCCAGCACGTCCGTATCGCCGCTCGCGGCCACCACGGCCGGGATGAAGTATTGCGCCAGGCGCGTCGCCTGCTGCACGCGGGTCAGGTTCCAGCAACCCTGGCCGTCGCCGCTGTCGGTGTTGCCGGTGCCGCCGCCGCAGCTGCCCTTCGACTTCAGGTGGTTGACGATCAGCGAGAACTTGGCGCCGTTGCCGTTGACCTTGAAGGTCTGGGCCATCGGCGGACGGTTGTTGACGCTGTCGTTGTCGGACATGGCGCCGCCGACCAGGGTCAGCTTGCCCGGCTTGTAGATCATCGCCACGCGGATGGCGTCGGTGCCGGTGGCCGGCGGTTGCGGCACGTAGGCGTAGACGGTGCTGCCGATCGACGTGTTCAGCGCATTGACCAGGTAGCCCACGGCGAAGTCGCCGTTGTTCTGGATTTCCATCAGGCCCACCGCGTCGGCATCCATCGCCTTCAGCTCGTTGACGATCTTGTCGCGCTGGCGCACGAACTCTTCCATGTTGTCGGCGCCGCGGCAGTTGCCGGCCGAGGTCGAGTTGCCGATCTTGCAGCCCTGGCCGGTGGCGCCGTTGACGTCGCGGCCGTTGGTGAAGGTGGTGAAGAAGTTCAGCACGTTGGCGCTGGCGACACGCACGTTGCCCGCGGCAACGGTCGGTGCCGCTTCACGCGGGTTGGTGCGGCTGAACGTCGGCGTGTCGGTCGGCTGCAGCTTGTACCAGCCGCCGCCGCCGCCGATCGCGCCGAAGTCGAGCACGCCGACCAGGTCGTTGACGGTGTCGCCGGCGCGCACGGTCTGGTCCTGGAACAGGTAGGGAATGTGGGCCGGGGTGGTGAAGCTGTTATCGTCCAGCACCACCATGTTGCGTTCGTTGGCGGCTGCCAGCGCATTCGCTTCGGCACCCGGACGGAAGCGGTTGGTCGGGGTTTCGAGACGGCCATTGCCCAGCACCAGCTCGCCGCGGTCGCCGAGGAAGCCGTTGCCGTTCACGGTCAGCGCGCCGGTGAAGCGCACCAGCATGCCTTCGTAGCGGCGCAGGTCTTCCGCACCCAGCTGGACATTGGTGATGCCGACCGGCTGGCCGACGCCGAGGTTGGCGCTGGCGGTGATGTCCTTGATCTCGGTGTAGGAGCGCGGCGCGCCGGTCGGGGTGTATTCGGTGACGGTACCGGTCACGCGTACCAGGTCGCCGAGCTTGCCGGGGGCGGCGGCGCTGCCGGTGTAGACGTAGATCGCGTCCGGGGTGGTCGGGTCGT
>JAKOOD010000418.1 GCA_022701635.1 Burkholderiaceae bacterium
GTGGTCGGGGTGAGAGGATTCGAACCTCCGGCCTCTACGTCCCGAACGTAGCGCTCTACCGGGCTAAGCTACACCCCGACTGGTCTTGAGTACTGCTGAGGGAGAAAACGGATGGTCGGGGTGAGAGGATTCGAACCTCCGGCCTCTACGTCCCGAACGTAGCGCTCTACCGGGCTAAGCTACACCCCGACTGGTTTGAGATTCGTTACCGGAATCTCGGGAAGGCATAATTTTAGTTGTCTTAATGGTTCCTGTCAACAGCGAAGCTGCAGAGCTGGAGGAGGCTGTCCTTGTACTCGCTGTCCGGCAAATCGGCGATGGCGGCCTTGGCGCGGTCGGCTGCGACTTCCGCTTCGCGGCGGGTGTAATCGAGGGCGCCGGTGCTGCTGACCGCGGCCAGGACGGCGTCGAAATGGGTCTCGTCGCCGTTTTCGATGCAGCTGCGGATCAGCTCGCGCTGTTCGGCGGTGCCGTTTTCCATCACGTAGATCAGGGGCAGGGTAGGCTTGCCTTCGCGCAGGTCGTCGCCGACGTTCTTGCCGATTTCGGTGGCGTCGCCGGCGTAGTCGAGCACGTCGTCGATCAGCTGGAACGCGGTGCCCAGCGAGCGCCCGAATTCGCCGGCGGCTTCGATCTGGCCGTCGTTCGCGCCCGCGATCAGCGCACCCAATTGGGCCGCGGCTTCGAACAACTTGGCGGTCTTGGAGCGGATCACGGTCAGGTAGCTTTCGCGCGTGACGTCCGGGTCGTGCATGTTCAGCAGCTGCAGCACTTCGCCTTCCGCGATCACGGTGGTGGCGCGCGACAGGATCTCCATGATGCGCATGTCGTCCAGGCTGGTCATCATCTCGAAGGCGCGCGAGTACAGGAAGTCGCCGACCAGCACCGAGGCGGCGTTGCCGAACAGCGCGTTGGCGGTCTGGCGGCCGCGCCGCATCGAGGATTCGTCGACCACGTCGTCGTGCAGCAGGGTCGCGGTGTGGATGAATTCGACCACCGCCGCCAGTTCGTGGTGGCCGGCGCCGCGGTAGCCGTAGGCATTCGCCAGCAGCAGCACCAGCACCGGACGGATCCGCTTGCCGCCGGCACTGATGATGTACTCGGCAATCTGGTTCACCAGGGCGACGTCGGAATGCAGCCGCTGTCGGATCACCGTGTTCACGGCCCCCATGTCGGTGGCGATCGTGCGGGTGATGGGATTCTGTTGGGCGGTTTGAATGGCGGCGGACAAGGCAGACCTGCGTGAGGAAGAATGCGGTTTGGATTTTGCTAACTGCGGTGATTATACGACAAGCAAGGCAATTCAGCGGTTTTCCACACCGATCGCACGAGCGAGGGAGCAGCCTGATGAGCAGCCGCCACAGCCGTGTGTGCAGCTGCCACAGCCGTTTTGACACGGCGCAGCAATGCGGATATAATCCTCTGTTCCCTGAGCCGCGAGGGCTTCGCGCCCCCGGTCTTCACGAAGCGGTTCAGCTGGAAATTTTTTAACAATTAACGAGGTTCAATCATGTACGCGGTCATAAAAACCGGTGGCAAGCAATACAAAGTTGTCGCTGGCGAAAAACTCAAAATCGAACAGATACCGGCAGACATTGGTTCCGAACTCACTATCGATCAGGTTCTCGCTGTTGGCGAGGGCGAGAGCATCAAATTTGGTGCTCCGCTGGTGGAAGGTGCTTCGGTTCGCGTGACTGTTGTGTCGCAAGGTCGTCACGACAAAGTGCGCATTTTCAAAATGCGTCGTCGTAAGCACTACCAAAAGCGTCAGGGCCATCGCCAGAACTACACCGAAATCCAAGTGGTTGCGATCAACGGCTAATTGCCGCGCATCCCTCATCAGTCAGCAAGGAGCACTAAATGGCACACAAAAAAGGTGGCGGTACTACCCGCAACGGCCGTGACTCAGAAAGCAAACGCCTTGGCGTGAAAGTCTACGGCGGCCAGGCAATCAATGCCGGCGGCATCATCATGCGTCAGCGCGGTACCACGGTTCGTCCGGGCACCAACGTCGGCCTGGGCAAGGATCACACCCTGTTCGCACTGGTCAACGGCACTGTCAAGTTCGTCAAGCAAGGCGTCGGCTCGAAGCAGTTCGTGACCGTCGTTGCTGCTCCGGCAGCCGAAGCAGTCGCAGCGTAATTAAAGGGCCGCACAGCCCGCCGTGCAATGCGTGGCAGGTGCGCGGTCCCCTCAAGGCGAAAGCCTTAGAATTAAGGCTCTGCCATCGGTAGAGCCTTTTAATTTTTTGGGCGGCCGAACCGCCCAATTTTCTAAGTGGTCTCATCATGAAGTTTATCGACGAAGCAAGAATCGAAGTCATCGCCGGCGACGGCGGCAACGGCTGCGCCTCGTTCCGCCGCGAGAAGTTCCGTCCGTTCGGCGGCCCTGACGGTGGCGACGGCGGCAAGGGTGGCTCGATCTGGGCGATCGCCGACCGCAACATCAACACGCTGGTCGACTTCCGTTTCTCCAAGGTGCACACGGCGCGCAACGGCGAACCGGGCCGCGGCTCCGACTGCTACGGCAAGGGTGCCGAGGACGTCACCCTGCGCATGCCGGTCGGCACCCTGATCATCGACGATAACAATGGCGAGATCATCGCCGACCTGACCGAGCACGGCCAGGTCGAGCTGCTGGGCAGGGGCGGCGAGGGCGGGTGGGGCAACAACCACTTCAAGACCTCGACCAACCGCGCCCCGCGCCAAAAGACCGAGGGCAAGGAAGGCGAGCGCCGCAGCCTGCGCCTCGAGCTGAAAGTGCTGGCCGACGTCGGCCTGCTGGGCATGCCGAACGCCGGCAAGTCGACCTTCGTCACCGCCGTCTCGAACGCGCGCCCGAAGGTGGCCGACTACCCGTTCACGACCCTGCACCCGAACCTGGGCGTGGTCCGCGTCTCGCACGAAAAGAGCTTCGTCATCGCCGACATTCCCGGCCTGATCGAAGGTGCCGCCGAAGGCGCCGGCCTGGGTCACCAGTTCCTGCGCCACCTGAGCCGTACCGGCCTGCTGCTGCACATCGTCGACCTGGCCCCGATGGACGGCAAGACCGACCCGGTCAAGGAAACCAAGGCGCTGGTCAAGGAACTCGAAAAGTACGACGAAGAGCTGCTCAACAAGCCGCGCTGGCTGGTGCTGAACAAGCTGGACGTGGTGCCGGAAGACGAGCGCAAGAAGGTCGTCAAGGACTTCGTCAAGAAGATGGCCTGGAAGGGCCCGGTGTTCGAGATCTCGGCCCTGAACCGCGAAGGTTGCGAAGACCTGGTGCATGCCATCTACCGCCACCTGGAAGAGATGCGCCACGTGGAGCAGCGTTCGGAAGAAGTGCAGATGACCGCGGAAGCGCGCGGCATCTCGTCGATCGATCCGGACGATCCCCGCTTCAAGATCCTCGAAGACTGATGGTAGTCTCGATAAACCTACTGCGCGTTGCATTGTCGGTCTGCGATACTCGCTGTACTGTTCGTACAGCTGCGCTTCTCGACCAACACTGCCGCCGCTCGCTACGGTTTTTCGAGACTCCCTGATGGTGTTTTCCGAAGCCACCCGCGCACGCCTGCGCACGCAGGTGCTGCAGGCCACGGCCACCGTCTGTTCGCTGGCCGCGTTCTCGGCCATGCTGAACCCGGATGTCGTCGCGACCCGGCTCGGACTGTTTCTCGTCGGCGTGAACGGCTACAGCCAGTTCTACGCCATCTATGTCGGAGTGCGCTTCGCTACCGCGTTGCTGGCTCTGCTGGCGGCGCGGCGGGGCGACCAGCCCATCCTCGGCGACCTCACCGCACTGTTCATCCTGGCGCAGCCGGTCGGCCGCCTGGTCGCGGCGTTTGCGATCGGCCTGCCCCAGGGCGTATTGTTGGCCATCTGCGGGATCGAATTGCTGGCCGGCCTCGTGCTGCTGGCATTGCGTCCGTGGGGACGCCCGCTCCTGTCCTGAGTTCGCATCCACTTCGACATGACCACCCTCCAATCCGTTATCCAAGCTTCCGGCCGCATCATCGTCAAGGTCGGCTCCTCGCTCGTCACCAACGAAGGCCGCGGCCTCGACAACGCCGCGATCGCGCGCTGGGCCGCCCAGATATCCTCGCTGCGTTCGCTCGGCAAGGAAGTCGTGCTGGTGTCGAGCGGTGCCATCGCCGAAGGCATGCTGCGCCTCGGTTTCAGCAGCCGTCCGACCGACATCCACGAACTGCAGGCCTGCGCCGCCTGCGGCCAGATGGGCCTGGCCCAGATCTACGAAACCAGCTTCCGCACCCACGGCGTGAAAACCGCGCAGGTGCTGCTGACCCACGCCGACCTGGCCGACCGCGAACGCTACCTGAACGCGCGCTCGACGCTGACCACGCTGCTGCGCCTGGGCGTGGTCCCGATCATCAACGAGAACGACACCGTGGTCACCGACGAAATCAAGTTCGGCGACAACGATACCCTCGGCGCGCTGGTCGCCAATCTGATCGAGGCCGACGCGCTGGTGATCCTCACCGACCAGAAAGGCCTGTATTCCGCCGATCCGCGCAAGGACCCGCAGGCGCGCCTGATCGAAGAAGCGCAGGCCGGCGACGCGTCGCTGGAAGCGATGGCAGGCGGCGCCGGCTCGAGTATCGGCAGTGGCGGCATGCTGACCAAGGTGCTGGCCGCGCGCCGCGCCGCGCGCTCGGGTGCCCACACCGTGATCGCCTGGGGCCGCGAAGACGACGTGCTGGTGCGCCTGGCGCAGGGCGAAGCGATCGGTACCCAGCTGACCGCGCCGACCGCGCGCCTGACCGCGCGCCGCCAGTGGATGGTCGACCACCTGCACACGGCCGGCGAACTGGTGCTGGATGCCGGCGCCGTGCAGAAGCTGGCGAAAGAAGGTAAATCGTTATTACCGATTGGCGTGGTCGCGGTGCGCGGCGAATTCGGGCGCGGCGCACTGGTCACCTGCAAGGGCGAGGATGGCCGCGAGATCGCGCGCGGCCTCACCAACTACACCGCCAGCGAAGTCAAGCGCATCATGCGCCATGCGTCCAGCGAGATCGAACAGATTCTCGGCTACGTCGAGGCGCCCGAGCTGGTGCACCGCGACAACCTGGTCCTGCTGTAAGGCCGCTCAGCCGGCGGGCACCGGGGCCGGCGCGGGCGCGTCGCGCAGCAGGCGCACCTGCCCGGCCGAGACGGTGCCCAGGCCGGGGTGGAAGGACACGCGCAGCGCGCCGACTTCGCGCACGTTCTGCATCGTCTGTTCCAGCTGGACGTAGTCGCAGCCGCCGGGCGCCGACAGCTGGATGCCGAGCCAGGCCAGGTGCCAATCCCCTTTTGCGTCGCGCACTTCGACCTTGTCGAGGTCGTGGAACGCCTTTGCGCTCAGCGCCAGCTGGAAGGCGCGCGCCTCCACCGGCGCGTCGAGCGTGAATTCCATCCCATGGTTGTTCCCCGGCTGCGGCGCGGCGTGCGGCGCGTCCGTCCAGCTGCCTTCCGCATCCTTTGCGCTGCCCAGCGTGCACTTCACCGGCACCGTGGCCAGCTTGCGCGCCACCGTCGCGACCTCCAGGCGCGCGGCCTCGGCCGCCTTGCGGCTGGCCTCGGCCGGATCGGAAGCGGGCTGGGACTTGCCCGAACAGGCACAGAGCAGGGAAGCGAGGGCGAGCAGGCAAGCGCGGGGGCGGAACTTATTCAGGTGCATGGTGATGGACGGTGTCGTGCTGGATTGCAAGCCGCAAGCCTAGCATGTCCGGCGCCGTTCAACAGCACCAGTTTCATACGGAACGCGCGTCAGTACAGCAGAATCGTGCAGGCGCCGCGGCATGTCCGGGCCGACCGGCACGCCGGGTCCGGGACTGGCAACGCCGATGACGAAGGCGGTGTAGCGCCCAGCATCAGGTTGGCGGTCAGGACCTGTATGTTGACATCCCTCCGGTTGACGGCGCATCGTGGCAGACCACGCACAGCTTGTTGCCATCCGGGTCATGGAAGTAGGCGCCGTAATAATGGTCGTGATAAGCAGGACGCAGCCCGGGCACGCCGGCGCAATGCCCGCCATGCGCCAGCGCCAGTGCATGGGCGCGATCGACCGTCGTGCGCACCCGCGCCGACCAGGGCGACATCGTAGGCCGGGCGGAAAACGGCAGCGATGGCGCGGCAGATCAAAAGATGACCCACGGTGCTTACCTATAATGCTTAAGCTCTGTTGATACTTTTGCATTATTTCAAGCGCTTCGAATAGCCGAGTGCGCTTCTTCTGCAGGATTTCATCGTGACAATGGCTCCATTGATCGTTGACCTGGACGGGACGCTCGTGCACACCGACCTGCTGCACGAATCGGCGCTGCGGGCGTCGCGCGACCGGCCGTTCGACGTCTTGCGCATCCCGCTGTGGCTGCTGCGGGGCAAGGCGGTGCTCAAGCGCGAGCTGGCCAGCCGCGGCGCCGTCGATGCCGCACTCTTGCCGTACAACGAATCGCTGCTGGTCTGGCTGAAGGAGCAGCGCGCCGCCGGCCGCCCCCTGGTGCTGTGCACCGGTGCCGACCGCATGCTCGCGGATGCCGTGGCGGCGCACCTGGGCGTATTCGACGACGTGCTGGCCGGCGACGGCGCCACCCACCTGGCGGGCCACGGCAAGGCCGAGGCGCTGGCGCGCCAGTATGGCCACGGCGGCTTCGACTACGCCGGCAATTCCGCGGCCGACCTCAAGGTCTGGCGCCGCGCGCGCAAGGCGATCGTGGTCAACGGCGCTCGCGGGCTGGCCGGCAAGGCGGCGGCGCTGTGCGGCGTCGAGCGCGAATTCCCGGCGCCGGCGCGCGGCGTCAAGGCCGCCATCCCGGCCTGGCGCCAGGCGCTGCGCCTGCACCAGTGGCTCAAGAACGTGCTGCTGTTGGTGCCGCTGGTGGCGGCGCACCAGGTGTTCGACCTGGGCCACTGGCTGACGCTGGCGCTGGCCTTTCTGTCGTTCAGCCTGTGCGCCTCGGCCGTCTATATCACCAACGACCTGCTCGACCTCGACAGCGACCGCGCCCACCCGCGCAAGCGCCTGCGCCCGTTCGCTGCGGGCGCGCTGCCGGTCCGGCACGGGGTGCTGGCGGCGCCGCTGCTTCTGGCGGCCAGCCTGGCGCTGGGTGTACACGTGGGCGGCAGCTTCCTGCCGTGGCTGCTGTGCTATTTCCTGCTGACCTGCGTGTATTCGCTCGGCGTGAAAAAGATGATCCTGCTCGACTGCATCGCGCTGGCGATGCTGTACACGTTGCGCATCACGGCCGGCGCCGCCGCGCTGTCGCTGCCGCTGTCGTTCTGGCTGCTGGCGTTTTCGGTGTTCCTGTTTCTGTCGCTGGCCTTCGTCAAGCGCCATGCCGAACTGCAGGTGCAAGCGCTGTCCGGCCGCCACCAGGTGCAGGGACGCGGCTACCACACGGGCGACGAGCCGCTGGTGCTGAACCTGGGCGTCGCCGCCGGCTATGCGTCGGCCGTGGTGCTGGCGCTGTACCTGAACAGCGACAAGGTCGCGGTGCTGTACCGCCAGCCGGAAGCGGTGTGGGGCACGGTGCCGGTGCTGCTGTTCTGGATCAGCTGGATCTGGATGCAGGCGCACCGCGGCCACATGCACGACGACCCGGTGGTGTTTGCCATGAAGGACCGCGCCAGCCGCCTGGCCGGGCTGGTCTTCGGTGCCGTGCTGGTGGTCGGTGCGCTCGGATGGCCATGGTAAAGGTCGCTTCATGGGGACGCCTCGGCAGCCACGAGCACGAGCTGGTGGTGCTGCACGACCGCGCACGTGTCGCGCAGCGAATTGAAGCCGACGGGGCCGGCCTGGCCCAGGGCAATGCGCGCAGCTACGGCGACGTCTGCCTGAACCCGGGTGGCCGCCTGTGGCGCACCACCGGGCTCGATCGCTTCATCGATTTCGATGCGGCCAGCGGACGCCTGCGCTGCGAGGCCGGCGTGCTGCTGCGCGACATCCAGCGCATGAGCCTGGCGCATGGCTGGCTGCTGCCGGTCACGCCCGGCACGCAACTCATCACGGTGGGCGGCGCCATCGCCAACGACGTCCACGGCAAGAACCACCACCAGCTGGGTTCCTTCGGCCACCATGTCCTGTCCCTGCGCCTGGCGCGTACCGAGGGCAGCGTCATCGATTGCGGTCCGGCGCAGCGGGCCGGCTGGTTTGCCGCCACCGTCGGCGGCATGGGCCTGACCGGCGTGATCGTCGAGGCCGAGCTGCAGCTGCGCCGTGTGAGCGGTCCCTGGCTGGTCACCGACACCATCCCCTACGCCAGGCTCGACGATTTCTTTCCGCTGGCCGATGCGTCCGAAACGGGCTGGGAACATACCGTGTCCTGGATCGATTGCCTGTCGGGCAGGGGGCGCGGGGTGTTCCTGCGCGCCAACCCGGCACCGATGCCCGAATCGGGCGCCGCGGCGGCGCGCCAGCCGCGGCGCATGCCGGTCGCGCCGCCGGTGTCGCTGGTGAACGGCTTGTCGCTGCAGCCCTTCAACGCCGCCTATTTCCACCTCAAACGCGCCAGGCAGCGGCGTGCGATCGCCCACTTCGAAGCCTACGGCTACCCGCTCGACAGGCTGCACGACTGGAACCGCATGTACGGCCCGCGCGGCTTCTATCAGTACCAGAGCGTGGTGCCGCGCGCCGGCGGCCAGGACGCCACCCGCGCGATGCTGGCGGCGATCAAGGCGGCCGGCCAGGGTTCCTTCCTGGCCGTGCTGAAGACCTTCGGCGCGTGCGGCAGCGTCGGCATGATGAGTTTTCCGCGTCCCGGCGTCACCCTGGCGCTGGATTTTCCGAACCGCGGCGCGTCGACGCTGCGCCTGTTCGAACGGCTCGACGCCATCGTGCGCGCCGCCGGCGGCCGCCTGTACGCCGCCAAGGATGCGCGCATGCCGCGCGCGCTGTTCGAGGCAGGCTACCCGCGCCTTGCCGAATTCCTGCCTTACCGCGACCGGGGCATCAGCTCGTCGATGTCGCGCCGCCTGCTGGGGAGCTGACATGCC
>JAKOOD010000429.1 GCA_022701635.1 Burkholderiaceae bacterium
CCGGACAAACCGAGGATGACTTCATCGGTGCCGACCTGGGTGCGGATCTTCTCGACGGCTTCGCCGATGTAGTCCGGCATGTTCCAGTCGCTCTTGCAGCCGCAGATCTCGTGCACGAAGCGGCCGATGATGGCTTCGCCTTGCGTGGTGTGCGTCACTTCCGGGTGGAATTGCAGCGCGTAGAAGCCGCGTTCTTCGTCGGCCATGGCCGCGATCGGGCACGACGGGGTCGAGCCCATCAGCTTGAAGCCCGGCGGCATCTCCAGCACCTTGTCGCCGTGGCTCATCCAGACCTTCAGCATGCCGTGGCCTTCGTCGGTGACGAAGTCGTTGACGCCGTTCAGCAGCTTGGTGTGGCCGCGGGCGCGCACTTCGGCGTAGCCGAATTCGCGCACCTTGCCGTTCTCGACCTGGCCGCCGAGCTGGGCCGCCATGGTCTGCATGCCGTAGCAGATGCCGAGCACCGGCACGCCGAGTTCGAACACGGCTTGCGGGGCGCGCGGGGAGTCGCCTTCCAGGGTCGAATTGTGGCTGCCGGACAGGATCACGCCGGACGCGCCGTAGTTGCGGACGAACTCGTCGCCGATGTCGTAGGGATAGACTTCGGAGAACACGCCGGCGTCGCGGACGCGGCGGGCGATCAGCTGGGTAACCTGGGAACCGAAGTCGAGAATCAGAATCTTGGAGTGCATAGGTCTTGGTATGTTGGTAGGGTGGGCTCCCCGAGCCCACGCACGATGCCGGCACGCCGCCGGCTTGCACGTGGGCTCGGAGAGCCCACCCTACGTTGAAACGAGTTCGATATACAAAAACGCGGCCCGGCATGTCAACTGCAGGCCGCGTTTCAGGATTATTCCGTACGGTAGTTCGGCGCTTCCTTGGTGATCTGCACGTCGTGGACGTGCGATTCACGCATGCCGGCCGAGGTGATCTCGACGAACTCGGCTTTCTCGCGCAGTTCTTCGATGGTCTCGCAGCCGCAGTAGCCCATCGACTGGCGCACGCCGCCGACCATCTGGTAGATGATGGCCAGTACGCTGCCCTTGTAGGCGACGCGGCCTTCGATACCTTCCGGCACGAACTTCTCGGTCTTGGCCGAGGCTTCCTGGAAGTAGCGGTCGGCCGAGCCTTCGGCCATCGCGCCCAGCGAACCCATGCCGCGGTAGGACTTGTAGCTGCGGCCCTGGAACAGGATGACTTCGCCCGGCGCTTCTTCGGTGCCGGCGAACATCGAACCCATCATGACCGAGTGGGCGCCTGCCGCCAGTGCCTTCGAGATGTCGCCCGAGAAACGGATGCCGCCGTCGGCGATGCAGGGCACGCCGGTGCCGGCCAGGGCTTCGGACACGTTCGAGATCGCGGTGACTTGCGGCACGCCGACGCCGGCGACGATACGGGTGGTGCAGATCGAGCCCGGGCCAATGCCGACCTTGACCGCGTCGGCGCCGGCGTCGACCAGCGCCAGTGCGGCGGCGGCGGTGGCGATGTTGCCGCCGATGACATCAACCTGCGGGAAATTGGACTTGATCCATTTAACCTGGTCCAGGATGCCTTGCGAGTGGCCGTGGGCGGTGTCGACCACCAGCACGTCGACGCCGGCTTTCACCAGCAGCTCGACGCGTTCCTTGTCCTTGTCGCCCACGCCGACGGCGGCGCCGACCAGCAGCTTGCCTTGCGCGTCCTTCGATGCGTTCGGGTGCTCGTGCGACTTCAGGATGTCCTTGACGGTGATCAGGCCACGCAATTCGAAGTCTTCGTTGACGACCAGCACGCGCTCGAGGCGATGCTTGTTCATCAGGCGCTTGGCTTCGGCCGTGTCCGCGTCTTCATTGACGTACACCAGCTTCTCGCGCGGGGTCATCTTGGTGCGGGTCTCGGCGTCCAGGTCTTCTTCGAAACGCAGGTCGCGGTTGGTGATGATGCCCACCACCTTGTTGCCTTCCACCACCGGGAAGCCGCTGAAGCCATGCTGGTGCTGCAGGGAGATCACGTCGCGGATCTTCAACGTCGGCGGCACGGTGATCGGATCGCGCAGCACGCCTGCCTCGAAGCGTTTGACGCGCGCCACTTCGCGCGCCTGGTCGGCCGGACGCAGGTTCTTGTGGATGATGCCGATGCCACCCTCCTGTGCCATCGCGATTGCGAGGCGGGCTTCGGTCACGGTGTCCATTGCTGCGGAAATGACCGGGATGTTCAGGGACAGATTCCGGGTCAGCTTGGTACGCAGGGACGTGTTGGCCGGGAGGATGTTGGAGTAGGCCGGGACGAGCAGCACGTCATCGAACGTGAGTGCTTTCTGAAGAAGACGCATAGTTTATTTCCTATAGGCGCAAAAGCGAATTATACAGAAAGTCTCGATGGTCATCCCGGGGCTGCCAAAAAATACTCAATACCCTTCAGCAACTCTTCGATTGACAGCCGCGTGCGAACATGGCGAAATCGGGTACTTCATCTAAGGAAAAACCATGACTCGACACTGGCGGCGCGCTTGCCTGACGGGCGCCCTGATGCTGCTGGCACAGCTGGCCCATGCCCAGTACTCCTGGATCGACGGCAAGGGCACGCGCGTGTTCTCGGACCGTCCGCCGCCGCCGGGTACGCCCGCTGCGCGCATCCTGCAGATGCCGCGCTCGGCTGCGCCGGCCACGGCGGCGGGCGAAGCGGGCAAAGCGCCCTCTTCCGCTGTCGGATCGACTACCGCGACTACAGCGACTACAGCGGCCGCAGTGGCGCCAACGAAGCCGCCGACGCTGGCCGAGCAGGAGACTGCGTATCGCGAGCGCCAGGCCAAGCGGGAGGAAGATGCGCGCAAGGCCAGGGAATCGGCCGAGCAGAAGGCTGCGCTGGACGAGCGCTGCGCATCGGCGCGGCAGGAAGAACGGCTGGTGACGAGCGGGACCCGCATGTCGGCGGTGGATGCGAACGGAGAACGTTACTTCCTGTCGGATGAGGAGCGGGCGAAGCGGCTGCAGGCGGCGCGCCGGGCGTTGGCGGATTGCCGCTGAAGTCGGCAGCGTTTGCACGTCGTTCCCGCGCAGGCGGGAACCCGAGTCGTTTGCATCTCGACAGCGCAAGCAGCACTTGGACTCCCGCCTACACGGGAATGACGTTCATGGGATCAAGGATGTGATTCGCGCACACATCCGAGCGAGCCAGGTTGTTATGCCGCCGCCTTCTTGGCCGCGCGCTTCCGGCGCGAATCCTTCGGATCGGCCACCAGCGCCCGATAGATCTCGACCCGGTCGCGCTCGCGCAGCGCCGTATCGAGCGTCTTCTTCTTGCCGTAGATGCCCACCGGCTGCGTCACCAGGTTAATGTCCGGAAAACGCGCCAGCACCCCGCTGCCTTCGACCGCCTGGCCGATGGTGGTGCCAGGCGCGACCCGCATCGGCTGGATAAACTCCTGCTGGGCGGTGGCGTAGACCACATAGACCTGCAGCGCGCCGCCGGCGTCGGCCGCTTCAGCCATAGACGACCTCGGCCCGCTTGCAGAAGGAATCGACCATGGTGTTGGCGATCATGCCGAACACCGGGCCGACGATCTGCTCGAGGATGATGCTGGAAAACTCGTATTGCATGTCGAAATCGATCTTGCAGGCGTCGGCGCGCAGGGATTTGAAGGTCCAGGTCGCTTCCAGCATCTTGAAAGGACCGTCGACCAGGTGCATCTTCATCTGCGTCGGGCGCTGGTTGTGGTTGGCGGTGGTGAAGCTTTGCTTTACGCCGTGGAAATTGATTTGCAGACAGGCTACCAGCTTGTCCTCGCTGCGTTCCTGCACCTTCACACCGCTGCACCACGGAAGGAACTTGGGATAATCTTCAACCTTCGAGACCAGATCGAACATCTGCTCCGCGCTATACCCTAAGAAAACTGATTTGTGCACTACTGCCATAGGTCAACCGTTTGTTATGATGTTGTTTTGCGCTTATCAAAGACACACATTAAGCGCGACAACAGTAGTTTAACCGACGCGCGGATTTTAGCTATTTCATGAGCATTGTTGATAATAAGAAAGTGTTCTTCGACTACTTCATCGAAGACCGCTACGAAGCCGGCCTGGTGCTGGAAGGTTGGGAAGTCAAAGCGATCCGGGACGGCCGTGCCCACATCAAGGAAGCGTACGTGGTCGTGCGCGATGACGAGCTGTTCCTGTTCGGCGCCCACATCAGTCCGCAAAGTTCGGTCTCGGGCTGGAGCCATCCGGAAGCCGTACGCACCCGCAAGCTGCTGCTGCACAAGGCCGAGCTCGAAAAGCTGATCGGCAAGGTGGACCGTTCCGGCTACACGCTGGTGCCGCTCAACCTGCACTTCAAGGGCGGCCGCATCAAGTGCGAAGTCGGCCTGGCCAAGGGCAAGAAGCAGCACGACAAGCGCGATACCGAGCGCGACCGCGATGCCAAGCGCGAGGTCGACAAGGCGATGAAGCAGAACCGCCGTTGATCGTTCGCG
>JAKOOD010000458.1 GCA_022701635.1 Burkholderiaceae bacterium
GCCTGGATGCGCGCGCCATGCACCCGCTGCAGCAGGCCTGGCAGGAACTCGACGTGCCGCAATGCGGCTACTGCCAATCGGGCCAGATCATGAGCGCCTGCGCCCTGCTCAAGCAGACCCCGCGTCCCACCGACGCCCAGATCGACGATGCCATGGCCGGCAACCTGTGCCGCTGCGCGACCTATGTGCGCATCCGCGCCGGCATCCATCGCGCGGCCGAGATCGCCTCCGCGACCACGACCGGAAAGGGCAAGAAATGACCCGCACGTCCGTTTCCCATGCGCGCCGCAACTTCCTGCGCAGGTCGTCCGCCGGCGGCGCTTCCCTGCTGCTGGGCCTGCATAGCGGCGGCGTCATCGCGGCCGCCGGGGCCACGGCGCCGGCCGACGCCGCCGAGTTCGCTCCTAACGCCTTCATCCGCATCGGCCAGGACGGCCGCGTCACCCTGATCTCGAAGCAGCCGGAAATCGGCCAGGGCATCAAGACCTCGCTGCCGATGATCATCGCCGAAGAGCTCGACGTCGACTGGAAGGACGTACGCGTCGTACAGGGCGACCTGAACCCGGTCTACGGTTCGCAGGGCGCCGGCGGTTCGACCTCGACCCCGACCAACTACGACAACTTCCACCGCCTCGGCGCTACCGCGCGCGCGATCCTGGTGCAGGCCGCTAGCCAGGCCTGGAACGTGCCGGCGGCAGAATGCGCGACCGCGAAGGGCAGCGTCGAACACAAGGGGTCCGGCCGCAAGCTCGGCTATGGCGCGCTGGTCAAGGTGGCGGCCACGCTGCCGGTGCCGGATGCCAAGAACGTCCGGTTGAAGGATCCGTCCGCCTATCGCCTGCTGGGCACGCGCATCGGCGGCGTCGACAATGGCCTGTTGGTCAGCGGGAAGCCGCTGTTCGGTATCGACGTCAAGCTGCCGGGCATGTTGTACGCGACCTACGTCAAGTGCCCGACACTGGGCGGACGCCCGGTCAGCGCCAACCTCGACGCCATCAAGGCCATGCCGGGCGTGAAGGACGCCTTCATCGTCGAAGGCACGGCCAATCTGAACGGCTTGCGTCCGGGCGTGGCGATCGTCGCCAACTCGACCTGGAACGCGCTGCGCGCGCGCAAGAAGCTGGACGTGAAATGGGACGAAGGCGAAGGCGCCAGCCACAGCTGGGCCGGCTTCACGGCCCAGGCCCAGGCGCTGTCGGGGCAGCCGGGTGCGGCCACCATGCGCAAGGACGGCGACGTCAACGCCGCGCTGGCGGGCGCCGCCCATACGGTCGAGGCGGCCTACAGCTATCCCTTCATCTCGCATGCGAGCATGGAACCGCAGAACTGCACCGCCTGGTTCAAGCCGGACGGCAGCCTGGAACTGTGGGCGCCGACCCAGAACCCGGGTGCGGGCCAGGCGCTGGCGGCAAGCACCTTCGACATGCCGAAGGAAAAAATCACGCTGCACATCACGCGCAGTGGCGGCGGCTTCGGACGCCGGCTGTCGTCCGACTTCATCGTCGATGCGGCGGCCATCTCGCAAAAAATCAAGGCGCCGGTCAAGCTGACCTGGACCCGCGAAGACGATTTGCAGCAGGACCATTTCCGTGCGGGCGGGTTCCACTTCCTGCGCGGCGGCGTCGACGGTGGCGGCAAGCTGGTGGCCTGGCACAACCATTTCGTCACCTTCGCCAACCGCATCGAGCGCAAGGAAAGCGACGGCACCAACAACAGCGTGCTGCAGCCGGGCAGCGGCGGCAATTTGTCGGGCGACGAATTCCCGGGGCGCTGGGCCGCCAACTGCCTGCTCGAGCAAACCCCGATCGAATGCCGCATCCCGATGGGACCATGGCGCGCCCCGGGCAGCAACGTGTTCGCCTGGGTGTTCCACAGCTTCATCGACGAGCTGGCCCATGCGGCCGGGCGCGATCCGGTCGAGTTCCGGCTGGAACTGCTGGGCGACAAGGACATCGTGCCCGGCACGGGCGAACGCGGCCAGCCCTACAGCGTGGCGCGCATGCGCAACGTGCTGAAGGCGGTGGCCGACAAGGCCGACTGGGGCAAGCGCAAGTTCGCGCGCGGCCAGGGCGCCGGCGTGGCCTTCCACTTCAGCCACCGCGGCTATGTGGCCGAAGTGGCGGAAGTCACGGTGTCCAAGGACGGCAAGCTGACCGTCGACCGCGTGGTGGTGGTGGCCGACATCGGCGCCCAGATCGTCAACCTGTCCGGCGCCGAGAACCAGGTCGAGGGTTCGGTGATCGACGGCCTCTCCACGCTGATGGGACCGGCGCTCGACATCGACAAGGGCCGCATCGTGCAGAGCAATTTCCACGAGTACCCGCTGCTGCGCATGCCGGACACCCCGACGACAATCGAATCGCACTTCCTGAAGACCGATTATCCGGTCACCGGCCTGGGCGAACCGGTCTTTCCGCCGCTGGCCCCGGCCGTCTGCAACGCGATCTTCGCCGCCACCGGCAAGCGCGTGCGCGAACTGCCGCTCAGCAAGACCGACCTCAGCTGGAGCTGATCCTGTCCTCCCCGGCCCACGCTCTGCTGCAACAAGCCCTGCAGGCGCACCAGCAGGGCAAGCTGGACGCGGCGGCCGTCCTGTACCGGCAGGTGCTGGCGCAGGCGCCGCGCCAGTTCGACGCCCTGCACCTGCTGGGCGTGATCGCGCGCCAGCGCGGCGATGCCACCGCCGCCGCCGACCTGATCCGCGATGCGCTGCAGGTCGATCCGTCGCAGGCGCGCGCCCACTGCAACCTGGGCGCGGCGCTGCAGGACCTGGGCCAGCCCCAGGCCGCCCTGGACAGCTACGACCGCGCGCTGCGGCTCGATCCGCGCTACGCGCTGGCCTGGGACAACCGCGGCAACGCGCTGCGGCGCCTGGGACGGCTGGACGAGGCCCTGGCCAGCTACGAACAGGCGCTCGGCCTGCAGCAAAACGCGGTCGAGGCCTGGTGCCACCGCGCCATCGTGCTGAACGACCTCGGACGCTTCGACGATGCCGCCGCCAGCGCCGGGCGCGCGCTGCGGCTGCGGGCGGCCTACCCGGATGCGCTGCTGGCGCTCGGCAATGCATTGCAGGCGCTGGAACGTTTCGACGAGGCCTGCGCCGCCTACGAGCGGGCATTGACGAAGGCGCCGCGCGCCGACATCTGGTGCGCGCGCGGCAGTGCGCTGAAAAAGGCCGGCGACCTGGCGGCGGCACTCGACAGTTATGAACGCGCGCTGGCGCTCGATCCGGACTATGCGCTGGCCCAGCACTACCGCGCCAACACGCTGCGCGCGCTCGGCCGCAAGCCGGAAGCCATCGCCGCCTACCGCGCGGCGCTGGCACGCGGCGCCGACGCCACCGAGGTCGGCTTCGCGCTGGCGGCGCTGGGCGAAGGCGCCCTGCCCGCGAGCGCCCCGCCCGACTACGTGAAAGGATTGTTCGACCAGTACGCCGGCCATTTCGACCAGCACCTGGTCGAGGTACTGGCCTATCGCACGCCGGCCCTGCTGGACGCGCTGCTGCAAGCGCACCTGGCCGACACGCAAGGCGAGGTGCTCGACCTGGGCTGCGGCACCGGCCTGTGCGCACCCTTCCTGCGGCCACTGGCACGCAAGCTGACCGGGGTCGACCTGTCGCAGCGCATGCTGGACAAGGCGCGCGCGTCCAAGCTGTACGATGCCCTCGCCTGCGCCGACATCGGCGACTTCCTGGCGGGCGACGCGCAGGCCGGCCGCTACGGCCTGGTGCTGGCGGCCGACGTGTTCGTGTACATCGGCGATCTGGCGGCGGTGTTTGCCGGCGTGGCGCAAGCCCTGCAGGCCGGGGGCTGGTTCGCGTTTTCGGTGGAGGCGCGCGGCGCCAACGATGGCGCCGGCGATGGCGACGGCGGCTATGCGATCACGGCGTCGAACCGCTTCACGCATGCATTGGCCTATATCGAGCGGCTGGCCGCGCAACACGGCTTCGTCGCGGTGGAAACCCGGGCGGCGGCACTGCGCCGCGAACACGGGCACGAGGTGGCCGGCTACCTGGTTTTGCTGCGACGGACCTGAAACCCGCCCCGGCAAGCCGGGCTCAAGCCACCGACAGTGCCATCATGCCGATCTCGCCCAGCCGCACCGGCATCGCCCCGCGCGCCACCATGCGGTCGATGGCGCGCGTGCCGTCGCCCGGCTGGACGTCGACCGCGCGCATGGCTTCCGGCACGATCAGGGTGTCGAAGCCCTCTTCCAGCGCGTCGGTCACGGTGTTCAGCACGCAGTAGTCGGTGGCCAGGCCGCAGACCGTCACGCGTATCACTTCGCGCGCGCGCAACTGGGCGGACAGGTCGGTGCCGCCGAAGGCCGAGTAGGCGTCGACGGCGGCGGTGTCGGCTTTCGACACCACGATGGCGTCGTCCGGCAGCGCCAGTTCGGCGGCGAATGCGGCGCCCGGACTGCCCGCCAGGCAGTGCGGCGGCCATGGCCCGCCCTGGGCCGCGAACGAGCAGTGGTCCTGCGGGTGCCAGTCGCGCGAGGCGACGATCGGCAGGCCCTGTGCCTGGAACAGGTCGATCAGGTGGTTGATCGGGGCGATGACTTCATGGCCGTTGGCGACGCCGAGGGCGCCCCCTGGCAGGAAGTCGTACTGCAGGTCGATGATCAACAGGGCGTCGCCCTGTTCGAGGTGGATGGCACTCATGGTTGTCTCCGCGGGGCGCTATAGTCGCGCAAATATGATACGTCGTTCCCGCGAAAGCGGCAAATAGCCCAGCGGGGCTATTTGCCCCCATGCTGCGCTCCCGAAGACGGTATTTCTGAAACGCTAAGGTGATTCCGGCATACCGAATGCTGTTATTCAGTATGGGTCCCCGCCTTCGCGGGGACGACGGTTGAGATGAATCGGCAGTTAATGCGGCAGCGTCGACCCCGACGCCTGCGCCGCGCGTGCCGCCGGATCCGGATTCAGCGCCCCGAGCCGGTCGAGGATGGCCACCGCCTGCTGCTCCTGCGCCGCATCCGCCGCCGTGACGGTGATCTGGCAGTCGCGCACGTCGTCCTGGGCGGTCGGCGCATAGGTGTGGGTATAGGCGGTCTTGCCCTTGACCTCGGGGTTGTCGCCGACGGTGAAATTGCCCTGCACCGGGCCAGTCTCGTCGATGCGGACATCGATCACGACGTTATCGGCGGCCAGGCCGGCGGCCAGCAGTTCGTTGCGTGCCTGTTCGGCGGACGCCAGTTGCACAAAAGTGCGTACGATCGGATTTTGCATGGTTTCTCCTGCATTGAGTACATTGAGTTGAAGTCCACCGTACCAGAAATGGCAAGGCGGTGGCGCTCGCAGGCCACGGGAGGCATGCATCAGGCATGCATAAGGCGCACAAGCTCGACAGCAAGGTGTACACTCGCGAGCTGGAGCAATACATATAGACAAAAAGCAAGATGAACTCTGGGTTGAACCGCGGGCTGGGCCGCTTCCGGCTGAACAGCCTGCGCAGCCGGCTGATGCTGCTGGTGGCACTGGCGATGATGCCGCTGGCAATCATGACCGTGTTGGCCGGGGTGCGCGAGCGCGAACACACGGTGCAGGCGTCGGAAGAACACCTGCGGCGCCTGACCGCGCTGGCCGCCGCCAACGAAGCCCAGTCGATCCAGGGAGCGCGCCAGATCCTGGTCGATCTCGCCAGCGTGCCCGACCTGTTGGGCGACACCGCGCGCTGCACCACGCTGCTGTCGGACGTCCTCGACCGCAACGAGGGCTTCGTCAACTTCGGGCTGATCCAGCTGAACGGCGACGTCACCTGCAGCGCCGTGCCGCTGCTGCATCCGGTCAACCTGGGCGACCGCAGCCACTTCCGGCGCGCCATCGAGGAGCGCCGCTTCATCGCCGGCGACTACGTCTTCGGGCGCGTGATCAAGAAACACACGATCAACCTCACCTACCCCGTCATCGACCGCGCCGGCAAGGTGCTGGCCGTGGTGTTCGCGGCGATGGACCTGGAGGCGCTGGACACCTTCATCAAGGACGTCGACCTGCCCCCCGGCTCGATCCTGACCACCTTCGATGCCCGCGGCGGCATCATCTCGCGCCGTCCGGATCCCGAAAGCTGGTTCGGCAAGCCGGTGCCGAAGGCGATGCTGGACGCGATGCGGGCACCGGCGGCGAGCGCGGGTGCCGTCACCCTGCACGGCGTGGACGGCATCGAGCGCCTGCACAGCTTCGCGCGCGTCGGCACGCCCACGCTGACCGACTATACCGTCACCATCGGCATCCCGACCGAAGGCATCCTGCGCGCGGCGCGCCATGACCAGATCATGTCGCTGCTCGGCCTCGGCGCGACCATCCTGCTGGCCCTGCTGGCGGCCTGGCTGGTGGGCGACGTGCTGATCGTGCGCCGCGTGCACAAGCTGATGGGCACCGCCGAACGCCTCGCCGCCGGCGACCTCGAGGCGCGTTCGCGCATCGATTACGACAACGAGGAGATCGGCAGCCTGGCGCAGGCGCTGGACCGGATGGCGGCGGCGCTGCAGAAGAAAGAAGCGGCGCGTTCGCTGGCCGAGCGCGAGCTGCGCAGCGCCGACCAGCGCAAGGACGAGTTCCTGGCGATGCTGGCGCACGAGCTGCGCAACCCGCTGGCGCCGATCAGCACCGGCGCCAACCTGCTGCGGCTGCTGCACTCGGAGAATGCCCAGATCCACCAGACCTGCTCGATCATCGTGCGCCAGGTCCAGCACATGACCGGCCTGGTGGACGACCTGCTGGATGTGTCGCGGGTGACGCGCGGGCTGGTCTCGATCTCGGCCCAGCCGCTCGACCTGAAGCGCGTGATCGAGGATGCGGTCGAGCAGATCCGGCCGCTGGTGACGGCGCGCCGCCACCGCCTGCTGGTCGAGCTGCCGGATCCGGCGCACGCGCCGGCCCCCGCGATGGGCGACCACAAGCGCCTGGTGCAGGTGGTCGCCAACATGCTCGGCAACGCCGGCAAGTACACGCCCGAGGGCGGTACCATCCGCTTGCGGCTCGCGGGCGAAGGCGACGCCGGCCAGGGCAGCTGGCTCTTGAGCGTGTCCGACAACGGCATCGGCATGGACGCCGTCCTGGTCGGCCACGTGTTCGACCTGTTCACCCAGGCCGAGCGCACGCCCGACCGCTCGCAGGGCGGTCTCGGACTGGGCCTGGCGCTGGTCAAGAGCCTGGTCGA
>JAKOOD010000460.1 GCA_022701635.1 Burkholderiaceae bacterium
TTCACCAGCACCAGCGCCTGCTTCGGGTAGACCCCGGCGCGGCCCAGGTTCTTGCCTTTCCAGCCGCACTGGTCGATCAGCCAGCCGGCCGCCAGCTTCTCGCTGCCGTCCGCCTGGCGATGGTGCACCAGGTTCGGCCAGGCCTGGAGCAGCTGCGCGCACTGTGCGCCCGGCACCACCGGATTCTTGAAAAAGCTGCCGGCATTGCCGATCTCCGCCGGGTCGGGCAGCTTGCGGCGCCGGATCGCGATCACGGCATCGCCGACCTGGCGCGGGGTCGGGTCGGCGCTGCCTTCCAGTGCCTGGGCCAGCTCGGCGTAGCGCAGGTTCGGCGCCCAGGCGCGCGGCAGCGCGAAGGTCACGTCCAGCACCACCAGGTCGCGGCCCTCAGCGTGCTTGAACACGCTGTCGCGGTAGCCGAAGCGGCAGTCCGCCGCCGTCATCGTGCGCGTGCTGCCGGTCGCGAAATCGAACACCGTCAACGCGTGGAACGCATCCTTGATCTCGGCCCCGTAGGCGCCGATGTTCTGGATCGGCGAGGCGCCCACCGTGCCCGGGATCAGCGCCAGGTTTTCCAGGCCGCCCAGGCCCTGCGCCAGCGTCCACTCGACCAGGCCGTGCCAGTTCTCGCCGGCCTGGGCGCGCACCAGCGTCACCTGGTCGTCCTGGGCGACGATCGCCTTGCCGAGCAGGCCCATGTGCAATACCAGGGCCTCGACGTCGCGCGTCAGCAGCAGGTTGCTGCCGCCGCCCAGCACCAGCCGCGGCAGTGCGACCAGCGCCGGGTCGGCGGCGAGCTGGGTCAACTGCCCGGGGTCGGTGATGCGCAGGTAGCGGCGCGCACGGGCGTCGATGCGGAAGGTATTGAAGGCTTGCAGGGAAACGTCGGTGGACAGGGACAGGTCGGACATGGCGGGGATCGAGTAATTTGTGCCGATTATATAGCGGCACAGCCCGATGGAAGCCGCATGCCATGTCCGCTACAATACCGCCACTCTTCCCCAAGCATAAGAAAAGGAAAACACAATGCCATCATTTGACGTGGTCTGCGAAGCAGACATGGTCGAGGTCAAGAACGCCGTCGATCAATCCAGCAAGGAAATCGAAACCCGCTTCGACTTCAAGGGCACCTCGGCCAAGGTCGAGCAGAAGGACAAGGAAATCACCCTGTACGGCGACTCCGACTTCCAGATCAGCCAGGTCAAGGATGTCCTGCTGAACAAGATGACCAAGCGTAAGGTCGACGTCCGTTTCCTGGACGAGGGCAAGATCGAGAAGATCGGCGGCGACAAGGTCAAGCAGGTGATGAAGGTGCGCAACGGCATCGAGACCGAGGACGGCAAGAAGATCACCAAGCTGATCAAGGAAAGCAAGATGAAGGTGCAGGCCTCGATCCAGGGCGACACCGTGCGCGTCACCGGCAAGGACCGCGATATCCTGCAGGAAGCGATCGCCCTGCTGCGCAAGGACATCAAGGACTTGCCACTGGCTTTCAATAACTTCCGGGACTGAGACACAGGCCACCCGCGTTCGCTGTGTTGGCACATGCGCATCGCCCCTGCGAAGGCAGGGGCGATGTACCGAGGCAAGCAGCGCTAACGCAGTCAAGCGCACGACCGTTCGGCAAATGGTGCTCGGCCCCCTCCTCTCCTTGCGGTAAAATGGAGAGTGCGCAAATACGTCATATAGCGATGTTGCTCTGCGATAAACAGTGATTGGTAGTCTAAGGATAGCAATGAAACGAGTTGATGATTTCCGCCTGCGTCTGGGCAACAAGGAATATGTGCCCATCATGATCGGCGGCATGGGCGTGGACATCTCGACGTCCGAGCTGGCGCTGGAAGCGGCGCGCCTCGGCGGTATCGGACACATTTCCGACGCGATGGTGCAGGATGTTTCGGACCGCAAGTTCGACACCAGCTTCGTCAAGGAAAAAACCAAGCTCTACAAGTTCAACATCAACAATTCCGACAAATCGGTGGTCCAGTTCGACCTCGAGCGCCTGGCCGAGGCGACCCGCCTGCACGTCGGCGCCACCATGGCCGCGAAAAAGGGCGATGGCCTGATCTTCGTGAACTGCATGGAAAAGCTGACCATGAACGCGCCGAAGGAGACCCTGCGCACCCGCCTGTCGGCGGCGCTGGACGCGGGCATCGACGGTATCACCATGTCGGCCGGCCTGCACCTCGGTTCGTTCGAGCTGATCAAGGACCACCCGCGCTTCCGCGAAGCCAAGCTGGGCATCATCGTGTCCTCGGTGCGCGCGCTGCAGCTGTTCCTGCGCAAGGTGTCGCGCCTGAACCGCAATCCGGACTTCATCATCGTCGAAGGCCCGCTGGCCGGCGGCCACCTCGGCTTCGGCGTCGAGGACTGGAAGGAATACGACCTGCACACCATCATGGACGAGATCCACGCGTACATGAAGGCGGAAGACCTGGACATCCCACTGATCGCGGCCGGCGGCATCTTCACCGGTTCCGACGCCGTCAGCTTCCTGGAAAAAGGCGCCGGCGGCGTCCAGGTGGCGACCCGCTTCACCATGACCCACGAATGCGGCCTGCCGGACAGCGTCAAGCAGGAATACATCCGCGCCACCGAGGACGACATCATCGTCAACGGCGTGTCGCCGACCGGCTACCCGATGCGCATGCTGAAGCAGACGCCGGCGATCGGCTCCGGCATCCGTCCGGGCTGCGAATCCTACGGCTACCTGCTGGATGCGACCGGCAATTGCGCCTACATCAATTCGTACAACCGCGAAGTGCAGGCCAACCCGGGCCAGAAGAACGTGCAGGTGCTCGACAAGACCTGCCTGTGCACCCACATGCGCAACTTCAACTGCTGGACCTGCGGTTCGACCACCTACCGCCTGAAGGACACCACCCACAAGCTGGGCGACGGCAATTACCAGATCCTGTCGGCCGAGCACGTGTTCAAGGATTACCAGTTCAGCGTGGACAACCAGATCGCCCTGCCGCCGCGGCAGGAGGCGGCGGCCTGAACCAGGTAAAGCCATGATGCGACGGCGCGGATCTCCGCGCCGTTTTTGTTTCAATCTTCCCATTCCCGATAGAACGAATTGCCCGCGCCACTGTCCAACGGCAGTTGACCTTGTGTCGGGAGACGCCGCGTGTCCCAGTTTCAGGGCCCGATACGGGCAGTTTTCCTGGTCGATGCACGGGGTGCCACCGGCTGGCACCGGCAGTCTGCAGCTGGACCTGCGCAGATGGAATGCCTGGCCGCGCTCGGCTGCGACCAGCTGCGGGGGATCTGGTTCAGCGAGCCGCTGCCGCCCGAGGCGGCGCAGCGGCTGCTGCGGGAACGCCAGCTGGCCTGGCGCCGGATGGGATCAGGAGCGTTTGAGCTGCCCGATGACGCTCGCGACCTTGGTGGTGATCACGTCGACCGCCGGGCCGTTGGCGCCGTGCGGCAGGATCACGTCGGCGTGGCGCTTGGTCGGCTCGATGAACTGCTTGTGCATCGGGCGCACCGTGTTCATGTACTGGTTGACGATGCTCTCCATCGTGCGGCCTCGTTCGGCCACATCGCGCTGCAGGCGGCGGATGAAGCGGACGTCGGGCGCGGTGTCGACAAAAATCTTGAGCGACATCATCTTGCGCAAGTCGGCATCGTACAGGGCGAACAGGCCTTCGATCACGATCACCGGGGCCGGCTTGACCGGGATGGTCTTGCCCGAGCGGTTGCTGATCGTGAAATCGTACTCCGGCATCTCGATGGCTTCACCATTGCGCAAGGCATGGACGTGCTGCACCAGCAGCGGCCAGTCGAAGGCCTGCGGATGGTCGTAGTTCTGCCTGCGGCGTTCGTCAAGGCTGAGGTCGGTCTGGTCGCGGTAATAGTCGTCCTGCATCACGACCGACACCATCTCGGTACCGAAGGACGCCAGCACCTGCTGGGTCACCGTCGACTTGCCGCTACCGCTGCCGCCGGCGACCCCGATCACAAAGGGAACAAAGGAATGTTGATTCATCCCCGCATGATACCGGAGCGGCGGCGGATCGGACAGGGCCGGTATCGCTTCCGTTGTCAGCCTTCGCCGGTGATGCGCTTGATGAGCGCCCCCAGCACGTCCTCGGCCATGTCGTTGGACACCTGGCAAGTGCCGGCATTTTCGTGGCCGCCGCCGCCGTATTCCAGCATCAGCATGCCGATGTTGGTTTTCGAGCTGCGGTTCAGGATCGACTTGCCGGTGGCGAACACGGTGTTCTGGTTCTTGAGGCCCCACAGCACATGGATCGAGATGTTGGTTTCCGGGAACAGCGCATAGATCAGGAAGCGGTTGCCGGCATAGATCACCTGTTCCTCGCGCAGGTCGAGCACGACCAGGTTGGCATGCACCTTGGCGCAGCGCCGGATCTGCTGCTTGCACAGTTCGTTGTGCTGTTCATACAGCGTCACCCGCTCGCGCACGTCCGGCAGTGCCATGATCTGCTCGATGCCGTGGTTGCGGCAGTAATCGATCAGGTCCATCATCAGCTGGTAGTTCGAGATGCGGAATGCGTGGAAGCGGCCGAGGCCGGTGCGCGCATCCATCAGGAAGTTCAGCAGGTTCCAGCCCTGGGGCTCGAGCACTTCTTCCCGGGTAAACCGGGCGGCGTCGCCCTTGTCGACCGCCGCCATCATGTCGCGCCAGGCGGCCGGGAAGGCGCGCGTGCCGCCGTAGTGGTCGTACACCACGCGCGCCGCCGACGGCGCCTTGGGGTCGATCACGTGGTTGTCGCGACGGCCACTGTTGCGGACGGTTTCCGAGAGGTGGTGGTCGAAGGCCAGGTGCGCGCCCGCCACGTATGGCAGGTTGGTCGTGATGTCGCGTGCGGTGATCGCGATCTTCCCGTCCTGCATGTCCTTCGGATGGACGAACAGGATGTCGTCGATCAGGTCCAGGTGCTTGAGCAGGACGGCGCAGACCAGGCCGTCGAAATCGCTGCGGGTTACGAGGCGGTAGCGTTGCGGAACGGCAGACATCGGCACACCCTTTCATCGAAGTGGAGACCAAATAATCATACCGTGCAATATTTCCAAATGACAGTTTTTGCTGAAGGATTGCAGTCCAGGCGCCGGATACTGCGGGCTGTCGCACGGCACTGGCACTGGGACGGCCCGCCAATTACAGTTGTAACATCCCAACAGCAAGCGTCGATGGGGCCGGCATTTCGCCGCCGGATGGCGGCAGGCAGTACACTCGCCGGCATAGTCCATTAGCGCTCTATCAAGAATAATAGTTCCATGCCAACATCGCGTCCCAACCAGCAGGCCTTCTCCACCGCCCTGTCATCGCTGTACCGCGCCTTCGACGCGGTGGCGACCTGGGTGACGCAGCTGTCGTGGTGGAAGTTCCTGCTGTTTGCCGCGCTGCTGCTGACCGCCGGCACCATCGTGCAGCAGGAACTGTTTTCCGGCGGCGAGGAAGACATCGTGCGCACCGAGCGCAGCGCGCGCCGCGACGAACCCACCATCACCATCGACGACAGCGGCATCCACCTGAATCCGCGCGGCCGCGCGCGCAGCGGCGCCACCGTCAACATCGATCCGGAAGCCGAAGGCGCCAAGGCCGAGGCTGCCGCGGCGGCGGCGGCGGCCGAGGCTGAAAAGGCCGCCGGCAAGGCCGGCAAGGCGGCGGCGGATGCCGCGGCGGCCGGCGTCCAGGCCGAAGCTGCCGGCAAGGCGGCGCAAGCGGCACCGGTGCCGCCGGTACCGCCTGCGCCGCCAGGTACGCCCTCGCGCGTCGCCAAGAGCGGGCGCGGCGGCGACGAAGTCCACATCGACCTGCCGCCCCAGATCAGCGACGAGCTGTCGGATGCGATCGAGGCCGCGGTCGACGATGCCGCCGAAGCCAAGGCGCGCAGCTACCACAAGCAGGCCTCGACCTGGTTCACCAGCTTCGTCTGGCTGCTGGTACTGGCCCTGTTCGGCACCAAGGCGCTAGTCGGCGGCAAGAAGCGCGCCGAGGCCGAAATGCAGACCGCCACCGCGGCGGCCGAGCGCGAGTCGATGCAGCGCCAGCTGTCGGAAGCCAAGATGCAGACCATGCAGGCGCAGGTCGAGCCGCACTTCCTGTTCAATACCCTGGCCTCGGTCGAGCACCTGATCGAGACCGACCCGCCGCGCGCCTCGGCCATGCAGCGCACCCTGATCCAGTACCTGCGCGCGGTGCTGCCGCAGATACGCGACAACACCCTGGTCACCAACCTCGGGCGCGAAGTCGACATGGTCAACGCCTACCTCGACCTGCTGAAAATGCGCATGGAAGAGCGACTGACCGTCAACGTGCAGGTGCCAAGCGGGCTGCGCAGCGCGGCCTTCCCGCCGATGATGTTGCAGTCGATGGTCGAAAATGCAATCAAGCACGGGCTCGAATGCAAGCCCGAGGGCGGCCACCTGGACGTGACCGCCGAGGTGTTCGACAGCCGCCTGCGCGTGACGGTGGCCGACGACGGCGTCGGCTTCGGCGTCGTGCCGAGCAAGGGCACCGGCCTGGGCCTGTCGAACATCCGCGACCGCCTGGCGCTGTTGCACGGCAAGGCCGGCCACCTGCACATCGCCGCCAACAGTCCCAGCGGCGTGATCGCGAGCATCGAAGTACCCTACCAGCTGGCGCCGAAATAGGCGCACGAAATCGCCATCCCGCCTATTGCCCCAGGCGACGTTTCGTTGAATAATCGACATTCCCTCACCCTGCCCATTACGAGCCACTGCGACCATGCCTACTGCGATCATTGCCGATGACGAAAGACTGATGCGCGACCTGCTGCGCACCCGCTTGTCCCAGGCGTGGCCGGACCTCCAGATCGTCGGCGAAGCGAAAAACGGCGACGAAGCCGTGCAGCTCGTCGGCGAACTGCGGCCCGACCTCACCTTCCTCGACATCCGCATGCCGGGCAAGACCGGGATGGATGCGGCGCGCGAGATCGGCGACGCCAGCCAGGTCGTGTTCGTGACCGCCTACGACGAGTACGCGGTGGAAGCCTTCGAGCGCGGCGCCGTCGACTACGTGCTGAAACCGCCGGAGCCGGAGCGCCTGCGGATCACGGTCGAGCGCCTGAAGGAGCGGCTCAAGGAACGCAGCGGCATGGCCGATGGCACGGCGCCGGTTGCGGGCGCGCCTGCGGCCGCGAACATGAGCGACACCGTCAGCGCCATGCTGACCCAGCTGGCGGAAAAGATCGCCGCGCCCAAGCCGAAATACCTGCAATGGATCCAGGCCAGCATCGGCCAGGACCTGCGCATGATCCCGGTCGAGGACATCCTGTTCTTCCGTTCGGACGAGAAATATACCTGCGTCCAGACCGACAAGCTGGAAGCCCTGATCCGCAAGCCGGTGCGCGACCTGGCCGAGGAACTCGATCCCTCGCTGTTCTGGCAGATCCACCGCGCCACGCTGGTCAACGTCAACGCCATCGAAGGCGTCACGCGCGACATCCGCGGCCGCCACCTGGTGCTGATCAAGGGCCGTCCGGACAAGCTCGAGGTGAGCCGCAGCTTCCTCCACTTGTTCAAGCAGATGTAAATCATACTGTCGAGCCTCAAGCCGGCCATGGCCGGCGGCGCGTAAGGTAGATGCCGGACCCGCAAGCGGGTCGTTTTTTCGAGGGCCTACCATGAACCCGTCGCGCCGCCTGCGTTTCCCCGGCTGGCCCGCAGCCTCGCGGTTGGGATGTTTCCTGATCGGGCTGGCTGCCGGCCGTGCGCTGGGCCGCCGCGTTGACAAGGAAGCAGACACCGTGCCCGCCAGCCGCCAGATCGTGCATCACGCCAGCGAAGCCATCATCTCGGCCGACCTGGGCAACATCATCGTCGGCGCCAACCCGGCCGCCGCCGGCCTGTTCGGCACCAGTGTCGAGCAGATGCTGGGCAGTCCGCTGGAGCGCTACATCGAGGCGGGGCGCGCGTCACGACAGGGATCGCAGGGCGGGCCCAGCGAATTTTTCGGCGCCGGCGACGGCCGCGCCGGGCGCCGCGCCACCGACTACACCGTCACCGGCCTGCGCGCCGACGGCCACCGTTTCCAGCTCGAAGGGTCGATCTCGCGCGCCAATGACGGCACGCCCTACTACACCGTGATCATGCGCGACGTCTCGGACCGCCAGCGGGTGCAGGAAAAGCTGTCGCGTTCGCACGACCAGCTGCGCCAGCTGTCGGCCGCGCTGCAGACCATCCGCGAAGAAGAGCGCACCCACATCGCGCGCGAGCTGCACGACGACCTCGGCCAGATCCTGGCCTCGCTGCGCATGGACCTGAACCTGCTGCAGCAGACCGCCGGCACGCCCACCGACAGCCTGCGCCTGATGCACGGCATGGAAGCCAACCTGCTGACGGCGATCACCTCGCTGCGCCGCATCGCCAGCAACCTGCGTCCGCGCGCACTGGACGAGGGCGGCCTGTATTTCGCCCTGCAGGGCTTGCGCGACGATTTCGTCGAACGCTATGGCATTCCCTGCAGCCTGCTCGCCGACGAAGCCGAACTGCGCCTGGACGACGCGGCCAGCACCGCCATCTTCCGCATCGTGCAGGAGGCGCTGACCAATATCGCGCGCCACGCCGCAGCGACCAGCGTGACCATGAACCTGTTCCGCCTGAACGGCGACCTGCTGGTGACGATCCGCGACGACGGTGTCGGCATCCGCCCCGAAGACATGGAAAAGGCGGCCTCGCTGGGCCTGATCGGCATGCGCGAGCGGGTCTGGGGCATGCGCGGAGAAATCTCGATCAGTTCCGAAACACCGTCAGGCACACGTGTCGACATCGTGTTGCCGGTGGCCGGGCACCTGGTGTGAACAGCAGGTCCAGCCATCATGTGTGGATAATAAACAACATTTCGCTTTGTCATCAAACGGACATACGTCTTCGATAAGATGCCAGTCATTCAAGAGAGTAGTTTATAAAAAGCAACTCCTCTTTCGACCGACTTTACCCTTATTGGAGAAACCCGAATGCAAGCCAAACGCCTGGCCATCGCCCTGATCGCCGCCACCCCGCTGTTCGCTGCCGCCCAGTCCAACGTCCAGCTGTACGGCATCCTCGACGCCGCCGTGTCGTCGCAGGATCTCGGTGGTCCGGAAGGCCGTCAGACCGTGGTCAACTCGGGCAACCAGTCGAGCAGCCGCTTCGGTTTCCGCGGCAGCGAAGACCTGGGCAATGGCCTGAAAGCGATCTTCAACCTGGAAGCCGGTACCGCGATCGACACCGGCGCCGGTGACTCGGCCCTGTTCGGCCGCCGCGCCGTGGTCGGCCTGGAAGGCGCCTTCGGTGCCGTGACCCTGGGCCGCGAATACTCGCCGATCGCTTCGATCGCCGCCGCCTCCGACGCTTTCGGCCAGGGCTTCTACGGCTCGAACCTGGCAGCCTTCGGCGCCAACTTCCCGAATACCGCCGCCGCCGCGGCCCCGGCCGGCAGCACCAACCGCCTGACCCGCCGCCTGGGCAATTCGATCAACTACAAGAGCGCATCGTTCGCAGGCTTCAAGGTGCTGGCCGCCTTCGCCGCCGGCGAAACCACGCCGACCACCACCACCAACGTCAACACCTCCCTCGAAAAGGGCAACCTGTGGGGCGGCGGCGTGGAATACACGCTGGGCGGCCTGTACCTGGGCGCCGCCTACCACCAGATCAAGCGCGTGGCGGCCGACGAAGACAAGGAAATGGCAGTCGGCGGCAGCTACCGCTTCGACCAGCTGGGCGGCTTCGAAATCAAGGCCAACTGGATGAAGGCCGAGCGCCCGGCCGTGGCCGACTACAAGCAGGCCAACATCGGCGGCTCGATCCCGTTCGGCGCCCACCGCTTCTACGTCAACTACCAGCAGCAGAAGCAAGCCAACGCCGAAGGCAAGACCTGGGCACTGGCCTACACCTACTCGCTGTCGAAGCGCACCAACCTGTACGCCAGCTA
>JAKOOD010000478.1 GCA_022701635.1 Burkholderiaceae bacterium
CATGATCGGCTAGAGTGCGATCATGCGAGGCAGACGTCGAGCGCACCTTGACGGCGGCTCCCGTACCGGCGTGGACGCTGGCGCGGGTGCTGTCCTTGCCGCGAAAGGCCCCGACCATCCTGGAAGAGGTCATCAAGCCGGCCGAAACAGAGTCGACCGGGCCGGCGATACCCGGCATCCGGCATGAGCATGCCGCGTCAAGAATGGGGCGATGGGGGCCGATGTGCCCCCTAGACGTCGTCCCCGCTTACGCGGGACCCATATCAGTGATGGCCGTGCTGTTTCTCGTACTCGTCGGCCTCGGCCTTGGTCGCATGCACGATGCCGTCGGGATGCTCGGGCGGGGTGTACAGCGTGTACAGGCGCAGCGGCTCGCTGGACGAGGTGTTGATCACGTTGTGCTCGGTGCCGGCCGGGATCACCAGCGCCGTACCGTCTTCCAGCGCATGCTTCTCGCCGTCCAGGATCGCTTCGCCGCTGCCGGCTTCGACGCGGATGAACTGGTCGTGGCCTTCGTGCTTTTCCTGGCCGATGTCTTCGCCCGGCTGCAGGGTCATGATGACCAGCTGGCTGCGCGCGGTGGTGTAGAGCACTTCACGGAAATTGTTACCCGCGAGTGTCTTTTCTTCGATGTTGATGCTGTAACCCGACATGGTCGTTCTCCTTAGGTGTTTTGAACGACTGGATTGTACCCGGTCGTGCCAAATACCGCTCAGCAACATCGGACCCCGCGCCTAGCGCCGTCCGGACAGGTAGCGCACCCCTTGCGGACCATAGCGCTCGGCGTGCGGCTCGTCGCGCCGCAGGTGGAACACGTCGCCCGGCCGGTAGACGCGTGCATTGCCGCCGGCGACGATGGTGATCTGGCCGTCGAGGATGAGCGCCCTGGCCTCGAACGGGTGGGCGTGGTCGTCGAGGCCGGTGTCCGGCGCGCGCTCGATGAGCACCGGTTCGGCAAAGCCGTCCGCCTTCAGACTGTCGATGAAAGCCGCGCGTTCCATGTTGTGCTCCTGTGGTGGGGCCGGCGAGTGTAGCACCCCGCCAGCAGGTTTGCGCCGCTGCCGCGATAATGGCACTTTCCAATGAATCCAACGCAATAAGGAAGTCCCGATGACAATGCCACCCATCCGCGTGCCGGTCGACCTGGCGAAAGCCTACCGCTTGCTGAACCACGGTCCCACCGTGATGGTCAGCAGCGTCCACGCCGGCAAGGCCAACGTGATGTCGGCCGCCTGGTCGATGCCGCTCGATTTCGCGCCGCCCAAGGTCGCCGTGGTGATCGACAAGTCGACCTTCACGCGCGGACTGATCGAAGCCTCCGGCGCCTTCGTGCTGGCGGTGCCCTCGCGGGAACTGGCGGCCCTGACGCTGGCGGTGGGTTCGGAATCCGGCCGCGAGATCGACAAGTTCGCCGTCCACGGCATCGCATGGACGCCCGGCGAACACACCGGCGCGCCGCTGGTCGAGGGCTGCCTGGCCTGGCTCGAGTGCCGCCTGATTCCGGAGCCGCACATCCAGCAGGCCTACGATCTGTTCCTGGGCGAAGTGGTGGGCGCATGGGCCGATCCGGCGGTCTTTACGGACGGCCACTGGCACATGGAGGAGGGCGGCAAGCGCAGTATCCACTACGTGGCCGGCGGCCATTTCATGGAGACCGGCGCAGCGTTCGAGGTGACGAAGGCGGGCTGACGGGTAGGGTGGACGGCTGTGCCGTCCACGCGGCGTGGTATTACCGAACCGGGGCGCCGGCACGCGCCGCGCCGCGCCGTCCCTCGGCCAGCCGGTAACCGATCGCCAGCACGATCAGCCATACCGGAATCAGGTACACCGAGACGCGCAGTTCCGGCGTCGCCAGCATCACGGCGACGATCCCGGCCAGGAACACCAGGCACAGGTAGTTGGTCAGCGGGTAGGCCGGGCTCGGGAAAATCGTGCCCTGGCCGGCGGCGCGCTTGGCGGCGCGAAAGCGCAGGTGGGTCCAGCTGATCATGGTCCAGTTGATCAGCAGGCCGGACACCGCCAGGCCCATCAGCATGCCCAGCGCCTTGCCAGGGAACGCGTAGTTGACGCCGACGCACAGCGCGGTGGCCAGCGCCGACACGCCGAGCGACGCCAGCGGCACGCCGCGCTCGTTCACCTTCAGCAGCGACTTCGGCGCGTGGCCCTGGGTCGCCAGGCCGTACAGCATGCGGCTGTTCGAATACACGCAGCTGTTGTAGACCGACAGCGCCGCGGTCAGCACCACCAGGTTCAGCACGTGGGCCACGATGTTCGCATCCAGCGCCTTGAAGATCAGGACGAAGGGGCTGGCGCCCGGCACGATCTGGTTCCACGGGTACAGCGACAGCAGCACCGCCAGCGCGCCGACGTAGAACACCAGGATGCGCCACAGCGCCTGGTTGGTCGCGCGAGGGATCGAGTGGCGCGGGTCGGCTGCTTCGGCCGCCGTGATGCCGATGACTTCCAGTCCGCCGAACGAGAACATGATGATCGCCATCGACATCACCAGCCCCTTGACGCCGTGGGCGAAGAAGCCGCCGTGCTGCCACAGGTTGGCCACCGAGGCTTGCGGACCGGCGCCGCCGCTCAGCAGCAGGAACACGCCGTAGACGATCATCGCCACCACCGCCGCCACCTTGATCACCGAGAACCAGAACTCGCTCTCGCCGAATGCGCGCACGTTGATCAGGCTGATGCCATTCGCCAACAAGAAGCACGCCAGCGCCGAGGCCCAGGTCGGCACGTCCGGCCACCAGTACTGGACGTAGATGCCGACCGCCGACAGCTCGGCCATGCTGACCAGCACGTACAGCACCCAGTAGTTCCAGCCCGAGACGAAGCCGGCGAAGCGGCCGCCGTATTTGTCGGCGAAGTGGCCGAACGAACCTGCCACCGGTTCGTCGACCATCATCTCGCCGAGCTGGCGCATGATCAGGAAGGCGATCAGGCCGGCCACGGCATAGCCGAGCAGCACGGCCGGACCGGCGATCTTGACGCTTTCCGCCACGCCGAGGAAAAGGCCGGTGCCGATGGCGCCGCCGAGCGCGATCAGCTGGATGTGCCTGTTCTTGAGGCCGCGGTGGAGTTGGTTGTCTTCTGAGGCCATCGGATCTGCCAGGGTGAAAATACTTATTGGAAAAGACAGGATTCTAAAGGAAACAATCGGAGAGGTGAGACGGCTGTTTTACTTTTCTTTACACGGCCCGGTCCGCCGGGCCGGAAGGCTTGTCTTAAAATCTGGAAACTTTATCCAATACGCTGACAACGAGACAAGCCACAGATGGTCCATCGCCTTTCTTCCTTCAAGCTGCATTACGTCGCACTCGCGCTGGCCACGCTGGCACCGGCCCTGGCGCAGGCGCAGGCCGTCGCCGGCACCAACACCGCAGCTACCGCAGCCACCGCGGTCACCGGCACGGCCGCAGCCACCGCCGCCACCAACGCCACCGGCCCGGCGACCCCCGGCAAGGTCACCTCGGTCAACGTCGTCGGCGAGCGCCAGAACAACCGCATCGACCGCCAGGTCTACGACGTCAAGCAGGACGTCAGCAGCACCAACGGCACCGCCGCCGACGCCCTGGGCAACGTGCCTTCGGTCTCGGTCGACCCGGACGGCACGGTGTCGCTGCGCGGCAGCACCAACGTCCAGATCCTGGTCGACGGCAAGCCCTCGGCCATGCTGCAGGGGGACAACCGCGGCCCGGCATTGCAGGCGATGCCGTCGGAAGACATCGACTCGATCGAGGTCATCAACAACCCCGGCGCCGAGTTCGGCAACGAGGGTGGCGGCGGTCCGATCCTGAACCTGGTCATGAAACGCAACCGCCGCGCCGGCGGCTTCGGCGTGGTCAATGCCAACTACGGCACGGCGGGCCGCTACAACGCCGCCGTCAACGGCTCGTACAACACCGGGCGCTGGGGCATGCAGGGCGGTGTCAACGTGCGCCACGACGGCCGCAACTCCACCGGCGACACCGAGCGCGACCAGATCGACCCGGTCAGCGGCACCGATCGCCACAGCAGCCAGACCTCGACCAGCACCGGCCTCAACGACAGCGCCGGCCTGCGCGGGCAGCTCACCTACAACCTGAACGACGACGACACGCTGGAAGCCAACGTCGGTTTCATGCAGCGTACCAACGACCAGACCGGCCTCGACCGCTATCAGGTCGATGCCGATGGCGTGCCCACCAGCGACTATCTGCGCGCCACCCGCCGCAACGGCGACAACAGCAACGGCATGGGCGGGCTGCGCTGGGACCACAAGGGCGAAAAGATCGGCGAACTGTTCCGCATGGACCTGCGCGTCTCGCGCAGCAGCAACGACAACGACACCCGCTACGCCAATACCTATCTGGTGACGCCGCCGAACGCGGAAAGCGCGGACAGCAGCCAGTCGGTGGCGAACAGCACCCGTATCGTCGACTACACCGGCGACTACGAGCGTCCGCTCGACGGCGGTGCCATCCTGAAGCTCGGCTACAAGATCGCCGACAACAAGAGCGACTTCGACACGCGCTACTTCGACGTCGATCCGCTCACGACGCTGGACGTGGCCAACGGCCGCCGCACCAACGCCTTCCAGGTCGACGAGAAGAACGTGGCCCTGTACGGCTCCTACCAGTGGAAGCTGAGCGAGCGCTGGGGTGCGCTGGTCGGCCTGCGCACCGAGTACACCCACCTCGACCTGGACCAGGCCACGACCGCCCTGAACGCCAGCAACAGCTACCTGAACTGGATCCCGAGCGCGTTCGCCACCTATAAACTGGGCGAGAAGAGCAACCTGCGCTTCGCCTATTCGCACCGCCTGCGCCGCGCGAATGCCAACCAGCTGAATCCCTTTGTCGTCTATGTCGACGAGCTGAACGAAAGCAGCGGCAATCCGATGCTGAAGCCGGTGCAGACCGATTCCTTCGAGATCGGCTACGAAACCAAGGCCGGCGGCCTCGACGCCAACCTGCGCGGCTACTTCCGCAACGACCGCGACACGATCCGCAGCCGCCAGGTCCTGGTGGGCGAGAACACCCTGCTGACGACACTGGAGAACGGCGGCAGCAACCGCTCCGGCGGCCTCGAATTCACGCTGAGCGGCAAGCTGACGCCGAAACTGTCGATCAACACCAGCGGCAACCTGGCCTTCACCGAGCAGGAACAGATCGACTTGAACGGCGCCGAGACGCGCCGCACGGCCAACTCGCTGAGCGTGCGCGGCCGCGTGAACTACCAGATTACGCCGCAGGACGCCCTGCAGCTGATGATCAACGCCCAGGGCAAGACCCTGGCCGGCACCGGCTACCGCCAGCCGATGTCGACCCTGAACCTGAGCTGGCGCCGCAACATCACGCCGACGCTGTCGCTGGTCATGAACGTGACCGACGTGTTCAGCTCACAGAAGATGGAAACCGTCACCGACTCGGCCACGCTTAAGGAACGTTCGATCCGCCGCTTCGATGGACGGATCGCCTACGTCGGCCTGTCATGGCGCTTCGGCGGTGTGCCGCAGCGTCCGCGCAGCGGGCATGAAGGTCCGGATGGCGAGGGCTGGCGCGGCGGGCCGCCGCCGGGCGGGCCTGGCGGCGGTGGCTTCGGTGGCGGACCGGGCGGCGGTGGGCCCGGTATGTAGGCATCGCCTCCAGCTGTCGTCCCCGCCTGTGCGGGGAGTCGTGTCGGGCGATGCCCGGAACGACGGGCGCTTTTGCATGCACCGACGGCCGCCGCCTTCAAACCCCGCTCGCGCTCACGCAGCCCGCTCCCAGCACGGTCCCGCCCACCAGCAGCGCCCCATGCCTGTACAGGCGCCAGCGCTGCCCCTGCGCCACATCCACCACGACCACCCCCATCCTGCGGTCGCTCCACACCAGCCGCGCCCCGGTCGCATCCAGCGCCCGGAACACCTGCGCCGCCCCGGTGCCGGGTGCGAACACCACGGTGGTCAAGCGCTGCCCCGGCGGCTCGCGCAGCGCCCAGGCGCCGGCGGCGCCGGTCAGCGCGCCCAGCAGGCACAGCGCGGCCGCCGCGCCGCCCGGACGCGCCGGCCCCTGGCGCAGCAGCAGGCGGCCGGCGAACAGCGGTACCAGTCCGAAGACGGCGAGCCATGCCAAATCCCACGCCAGCGGTTGCGGGCTGTCGAGCTTGATGCGGTGGATACCGAGGATCCAGTGCGACAGCACCGCATCGATCAGGTGCCAGGTGCCGAAGCCCAGCATCAGCGCGCCGGCCAGCACGGCCGCCGGCGGAGCCTGGACCCCGCGTCGGCGCGCCCGCCACATGCCCCACAGGCCGGCGACCGCGATCAGGTACATGAGCGCGTGGAAATAGCCGTCCCACAAGACCTGCACCCGCAAGTCGTCCAGGCCTGGGACCAGGCTCAGCAGATGATGCCATTGCAGGATCTGGTGCAGCAGGATGCCGTCGAAAAAGCCGCCGAGCGCGAAACCGAGTGCGGTGCCCCAGC
>JAKOOD010000485.1 GCA_022701635.1 Burkholderiaceae bacterium
GCGACCAGCACATCAGCGACATCTATGCCGGCTGGTTCACCCAGCTGTTCGGCATGGACATTCCTGCCGGCGCGCGTTTCCCGGTGCTCGATATCGGCGAGCACTGGCTGGCTTATGCGCACGAACAGTTCATGGCCTGGGGCTTCCGCCAGTCGCCGGGCCGGGCCGCCCGGCCGCCTGCCAGAGTGGTGTTCCTGAATGCCTTCTCCAAATGCGCCGAGCGCAGTTGGCCACTGGAGCGCATCATCGGCCTGATCCGCACGATGCGTTGCGATCCGGCCTGGTGCGACAGCGGCTTCGTCGTCAACGTCGTGCCCGAAGAGCTGGCGCGGGCGCGCGCGCTGTTCGATAACGAGGGCTTAACGCATACCCATTTGTTCAGCGCGGAAGACAATTTCTTCCAGCTGCCCGCCATCCTCAGCCTGTGCGACCTGGTGGTCTCGGTCGAGACCGCGGTGATGCACCTGGCGAACGCGGTGCATGTGCCGGTGATTGCCCTGATGCGCCAGAAAAATCCCGAGTGGGCGCCGATCGATAAGGACAACAGTATCGTCATCACGGCGGCCGGCCGCGACGACTGGGTCGACCGCATCGGCGTCCAGGACGTGATGGCGGTGCTGGCGCGGCATGCCGGCGTACAGCCTGTCGCCGACCACGCCTGAGTCAAGCGAAAACGGCGCCTGACGCCACCGGGGTATCATGAGGCGACGGAGTGCTGACTTGAGACTTGCCCGGCCCGTGCCGGCGCCTAGCGAATGCGAAAGGACTGCAGATGACCACCATGACCGGCAACCGTGATGCCATGCTGCGCCAGACCGCGGGCAAGCGGGTAGGGCGGGTGCTGTGGGTGACCGCGGCGATGCTGCTGGTGCCCGCGGTGGCGATGCGCTTCAGCGCCGAGCTGAAGTGGGGACCGATGGATTTCGCGGTCGCCGCCGTGCTGCTGGCCGGGACCGGCCTGGTCTACGAACTGGCGGTGCAGCGCATCGGCAACCCTACCCACCGCATCGTCGGCGGCTTGGCCCTGGCCGGCGCGCTGCTGCTGGCGTGGGCCGAACTTGCGGTCGGCGTGTTCCACTGAGTGCTACCCGGCGCCAGAAACAAGCGCATGAACGCGTTTCCGCCGCCGCACCGATCCTACTCCTGTCCGAACGACGGATGCGGCCGCGTCATGTAATACCATTCCTGGTTCGGACCGGCATTCGTGTCCGGGAACAGGATCCGGCCCGCAAACTCGGCCAGCACCGGGGTGCCGTCGGCACGCACGCCGATCTGCTCGCCTTCGGCGACCGGATCGAAACTGGCCCAGGCACGCGTAAAGCGGTCGCTGGCGTCGAGCTTGTCGTGGACCACGACCATCTGCAGCGCTTCCATCTCCCCGAAAGGCACCGGTTGCGGCGCCGGCGCGTCGATCAGGCCGAGGAAGGCGAGCGTGTTCATGATCGCCTGGTAGGCAACTTCCGGCGCCTGCGGATCGAGGTGCTGGCCGCATTCCAGCGTCAGCGCATAGCCGCCGGTGCTGCGCATGTATTCGGTGGTGCCGACGCCGTAGCGCAGCACCGTTTCCAGTTCTGCTTCACTCGATGATGCCGCGCGCGAACGGCGCTGCACGCCACCGCCATAGGCTGCCATCCAGCCGGTGACGAAGCGGCGCACGCCCAGGCGTCGGGCCAGCGCGCGTTCGTCGCGCATGTGGCGGAACGGTTCGAGCGGACCGTCGTTGTCGGCCGGGCCGACCATCACGAAGGGCTCGCCGTGCGCCGCATTGAAGGAATGCAGGTCGAGCAGCACGTCGTGCCGGGCCAGCAGCGGGCACAGCCAGTTGGCGACGCGGTCCTCGAAGTCTTGCGGATCGGCTTTCGGGAACAGGTCGCGGTTCAGGTTGCGGTCGCCGGAGCGGGTATTCTTTGCGTAGGCCAGCGGGTTGACGATCGGGACGAAGGTGACGCTGCCGGCGCCGATGTGCAGACGGCCGGCGTCGAGTTCCGCCATCACCCGGCCGATGGCCTGGGTGCCGCAGACTTCGTTGCCATGCGTCGCTCCCATGATGATGACGCGCGGGCCTTGCCCGAGGCCGGTGTACGTGACGGATTTGAATTGCAGCGTGCTGGCGGAAGTCATGCGATGGTGGCCCAGGATGTCGATCCAGCCATTTTAGCGGCAAATCCCGGCGCAACCCTCGCTGCCGCGACGGGCATATGGCATGACTATATGCTGCTGCCGGCGCTGGCACTGCTGGCCGCAGTGACCCGGGCGCCGTTGCGATGGGCCTGGCTCGCGATCGGCGTTCCCTGTCTCGTGGGGATGGCGGTGTGCTGGCAGGTCTGGCTGGACGGCATGACCGGGCGGGCCTGGCTGCACCACTATTATAAATACATTCACTACGCCAGCTGGTGCCCCCTTCGACGCGTTGCTGGCCGGCGTGGCACTGGCGCTGCTGAAGAACGGGCACCCGACAGCCTGGATTCGTGTGATTCGTCACGGAAATTATCTACTGGCCGCCGGCGGCGCCGTGACAGCGATGGCGGTGGCGCTGTTCCTGCTCGACCATTACGGCCTCGGCGTGATCGTATTCGGCTTTCCGCTGCTGGCGCTCGGTGTCTCGCTGCTGATCCTGGCGGCGCTGGCGCCGGGATCGCTGCTGCACCGCATGCGCGTGCCGGGCGCGGCCAGCCTGGCGTTGTGGTCGTACGCGGTCTGCCTGGTACACGAGCGGGTGTGCGGAATGACCGCGGTCTACCTGGCCTGGATCGGCTACGGCCCAGAAGACCCGACCACGATCGCGCTGTCGCTTGCAGCCTCGCTGCTGGCCGCCTGGTTGCTGTACTGCTTGGTGGAAACGCCGTATATGACCTTGCCCGCTCCTGGTGCCGGCCAATCGGCGGGCGCCGGCGCCACCGCTCGGCAATCCTTCATGACCGCTGTCGGCGCCGTGTTCGCCGACAGCGGTCGATCAGTGCTCCGGTGCCATCTACCTCAGGTCAGGGTGGCGCTTTCATGT
>JAKOOD010000548.1 GCA_022701635.1 Burkholderiaceae bacterium
CAGGCGGCGAGGAATACGCTGCCGGCAAGCATCAGCGACTTCGTGAAATGCGCTTTCATGTGCTATCCCTTTCTATCGGTGCTGTTTTTCTTATTGCGAATTGGCGCGATCGACTTCCTGGCGCAGCACGCGCAAGTCCTGGTTGAGGGCGTCGGCGGCGGCCGTGGCCTTGGCCGAGGCGGCCTTGCTCTGGGCCAGCTTGGCGTCGGCCTGGGCCTGCACCGCCAGCTCGCGTGCCAGCTTGTAGTCCTTGGCGGCCAGCGCCTGGTTGGCACGCATCATCTTGTCGCGCGCCGCATTGATTTCCTGCGGCGCCAGCTCCGGCGCGCCGGCCGAGATCGCATTGTCGACGGCGTTGTGCGACACCGCGACAGCGGCCGTCGCCGGGGTCCTCTCCTCGCTGGCGCAGGCAGCCAGCGACAATACGGCGGCGGCAGCGCCGACCCGCAGCAGCACCTGCAGCGGATTCATCGATTGTTTTGGCATCATGTTCTCCTGTTCAAGCTTTCTGTGTTGGTAACGTTATAACCCTATTAATAGACGCTTTCGGTTCGCTGGCGCACATTGCCCACCGCTTGCCCAGCAGTTCCCCCTCTGACGGTGTGCCACCGCACATTGATGGATAAACCTTTACGTTAATCTGCGGCTAACATCTCGTATAGAGGACAGCCATGACAGACCAGCAGACCAAGCCGGCCGGACATATGTCACGCCCGCTGAAGATCACCCTCAGCATCGTCGGTATCCTGATCGCCCTGCCGATCATCGCCATCATCATCCTGCTCACCTTCGACTGGAACCGCGCCAAGCCCTGGCTCAACGCCAAGGTCAGCGAAGCCATCGACCGTCCCTTCGCCATCGCCGGCGACCTGACCGTGCACTGGGAGCGGCCGTCGGAGAGCATCATCCCCAACCAGCGCACCTGGCGCGACTACATTCCCTGGCCGCACCTGTATGCCAACGACGTCCACGTCGGCAACCCGGCCGGCCTGCCGCAGCGCGACATGGCCAGCGTGCGCCAGTTTTCGTTTTCCCTCAATCCCTTCGCCCTCCTGAAGCACACCATCAACATCCCGGTGCTGCGTTTCGACGGCCCGCGCGTCGAGCTGTTGCGCACCGATGCGACCCACTACAACTGGGTCTACAAGCATGAGGAGAAGGAATCGAAGTGGAAGCTCGACCTCGAGCGCCTGGTGCTGTCGCGCGGCCAGGTCCACGTGCAGGATGCCGTGACCAAGGCCGACGTCACGGCCGACATCGATACCCTGAACAACGATCCGACCTACGGCATCGGCTGGAAGCTGCGCGGCACCTACAACGACGTGCCGGTCGGCGGCGGCGGCAAGGCCGGCGCGGTGCTGTCGCTGCAGGACCAGGACGCGCCCTTCCCGGTCCAGGCCGACATGCACGGCGGCCCGTACCGCGTTGCGCTGGAAGGCACGGTCACGCGGCCGGCCAAGCTGTCCGGCCTCGACCTCAACCTGAAGCTGGCCGGCCCCAGCATGGCGCGCCTGTACGCCCTGACCGGCGTGGTACTGCCGGAGACCCCGGCGTTCTCGACCGAGGGCCACCTCACCGGCTCGATCGGCGAGGAAGGCAAGAGCCGCTGGACCTACGACAAGTTCAAGGGCAAGGTCGGCCAGTCCGACATCGGCGGGACCCTCAGCTTCGCGGCCCAGAAGCCGCGCAACAAGCTGACCGCCACCGTGGTGTCGCACCAGCTGCGTTTCGAGGACCTGGGACCGCTGGTCGGCGCCGATTCCAACGCCGACAAGAAGAAGCGCGGCGTGGCCGACGTCCAACCGGCAGGCAAGGCGCTGCCGGTCGAGAAATTCCACACTGAAAAATGGAAGGCGCTGGATGCCGACGTGAAGTTCTCGGCCGACCGCATCATCAAGACCGCCAACCTGCCGCTCAGCAAGCTCAACACCCACCTGGTGATGAACAACGGGATCCTGACCCTGAACCCGCTGAACTTCAATTTCGCCGGCGGCAGCGTGACGTCCCACATCAAGCTCGACGGCAGCAGCGGCGGCAACACCAAGGGCGACGCCATCAAGGCCACGCTCGACGCCACCGCGCGCCAGATCAAGATCAAGCAGCTGTTCCCGGCGGTCGAGAAGATCCAGCAGGCCACGGCCGGCGACATCTATGCCGAGACCAAGCTCAGCGCAACCGGCGATTCCGTCGCCGAGATGCTGGCCAAGTCGAACGGCGAAGTGAAGGGCGTGGTCAGCCAGGGCGTGGTGAGCAAGCTGCTGCTCGAGGAAGCCGGCCTGAACGTCGGCAACGTCATCATCACCAAGCTGTTCGGCGACAAGCAAGTGCAGCTGAACTGCCTGGCCTCGGACCTCGCCGTGACCAATGGCGTGGCGCAGACGCGCACCTTCGTGCTCGACACCGAGGAAGCGATCGTCGACATCGACGGCTGGGTCAACTTGAACAACGAGCAGATGAACCTGCGCGTGAAGCCCGAGACCAAGGGACTGCGCCTGTTCACCCTGCGTACGCCGTTCTACGTCAAGGGCACTTTCAAGAAGCCGGACCTGTCGCTGGACAAGAAGGTGCTGGCGCTCAAGGGTGGCGCCGCGGCCGCGCTCGCCGTGATCGCCGCACCGGCCGCCGCCCTGCTGCCACTGATCAACACCGGACCAGGCCACGACAGCCCATGCTCCTCGCTGCTGGCCAAGGCGCGCGCCAAGCCGGAAGCGCCGCCACCGGGCAAGACGGCCAAGCGCTGACACGACAGACGCCTGCCCGGCAAACCGTGGCGGGCGGCGGCGCCGGCGGTCGAGAAGCGCAACCGTAAGGAGGTAGGTGAGCGTCGCGGACCGTCGGTGCGACGCGCAGCAGGTTTGCGGTACGTCCGAATGTTATTTGACGTACAGAGCGCTAGTCAAAAGAGCACTATTCTGCAGTCATGGTGGTGCGGCGGGGATGTCCCGCCGCTGCCTCCGCAAGAACGAACAATAACTCGTACAAACAATAATTCAAGGACTCCATCATGAAGCATTTCGGTACCACCGCGACCCTGGCAACCGCCCTCCTGCTCGGCATGGTCACCGGCTGCGCCAGCGACGGCGGCAAGCGTGAAAGCGTCGGCCAGTACATCGACGACGCCAGCCTGACCACCAACGTCAAGGCCGCCATCCTCGCGGATTCCCGCCTGAAGTCGACCGAGATCAACGTCGAAACCTATCAGGGCGTCGTCCAGCTGAGCGGCTTCGTCGGCCAGGCCAATGATGTGGCGACCGCCGCATCGGTGGCCCGTACCGTGAAGGGCGTGAAGTCGGTCAAGAACGACCTGCGTCTCAAATAAGTTGTAAACCCCCATCAAAGGAGAACATCATGAAAGCCATCAAACACATCATCGCTACCGCTTCGATCGCCACCGTCGCCTTCGGCCTGACCGGCTGCGCCGGCATGTCGCAAAATGACAAGAACACCGCTGTCGGTGCCGGCGCCGGCGCCGTGATCGGTGGCGTCCTGACCGGTGGCAGCGCCGTCGGTACCGTGGGTGGCGCAGCCGTCGGCGGCGTGATCGGCAACCAGGTCAAGACCACGCACTAATCAGCGCATTGATCAGGCTAGCCACATTGACAAAAAGCCCCGCTGGAAGCGGGGCTTTTTGTTATACGGCTTTTGTTATACGGCTTTTGTTACGGGGCTGTTTGTTACGGGAATTTTTGTGACCGATGTGCAGGATCAGGCGAATGCCGGCGCACCGAGGCCGGCGCCGGCTTCGCGCACGATCTCGTAGCAGGTGCAGGCAGCCGCCGCCAGGCCGGCGGGATCGAGGATCTCGATATTGCCGCGGCTGTAATTGATCAGCCCGTGCTGCTGCAGCGCGCTGGCAGCCTTGGTGACGCCGACGCGGCGTACCCCAAGCGCGTGCGCCAGGAATTCGTGGGTCAGATGGAAGCGGTCGGAGTGCAGGCGGTCGCGCGTGACCAGCAGCGAACGCGCGAGCCGTGCTTCGAGCACGTGGTAACGGCTGCAAACGGCGATCTGGATCGCCTGGGCCAGCAGCGAATCGGTATAGCGGTACAGCACGCGCTGCAGCGACGGATTGCGCGCGAATTCGTCGCGCAGAGAGGCGGCGTCGATGCGGCTGGCGCTGCCGGCGCGCTGGACCACGGCGCGTACCTGGGTCACGTCGTGGCCGAGGGCGACGGTGGCGCCGAGCATGCCTTCGCGCCCCACCTGACCGACCTCGAGCGTCATGCGTCCTTCGGCCACGGCCATCAGCGAGATCAGGCAATCGTGCGGAAAATAAATGTGGCGAATCGGATCGCCCGGTTCGCACAGCACGGCGCCGACTTCGACCTGGACATGGTCGAGCGCCGGCAGCATGTGGGCCAGCTCCTCCGTTGGGAGCGCGGCCAGCAGCAGATTGGCGCTATGCTCGACAACCACGGGTGGAGCAGGAGAATTCATCAGACCCTCACGGTTGGGCAGCAACGGCATGGCGTCAATACCAAGAACATTTTAAAAATCAAGTACATACGCCAGGCTCTAAGGTTAACTAACAACTTGTTACCAGCGTACTGGCTGTGCAGGACGAAGTATGTACGGTGACGCACGGAACCGGGTGTTGTTGACAAGGACAATCGTGGAACCGGACTGCACACCCTATTTCGAGGAACCGTCATGAACACACACCAGCCACAGCCGGCCACGCCGCGCCAGCACCCTCTCCTGATCGCCGCCGCCCTGGCAGTGATCCTGTTCTGCGCGGTGGGTACCGCCGCCATCATGGGCTGGCTGCCCGCCTCGAAAGGCAGCAGCCGCAATCAGCTCAGCGACAGCGATCGCGCCACGCTGACGGCCGGCCTGCAGCAAGAGACACAGCCCGCCTACATCCCGCCTCCCCCGGCGCCGCAAGCGCTGCCGCCGCAGCCGGTGGCGCCGGCAACTGGCGTGCCGGTCCAGGCACTGGCCGCCGCGCCGGCAGCGCCGGCCTACCCTGCCGGCAGCGTCCAGTACGGCGCCAGCGGCAGCCAGGGCGCGACCACGTCGGGCGCCGCCGTGGCCTACCCGTCAGCGCCGGCCGAATCGGTGCCCGAGGCGGCACCCGTTCGCACGGCCGAGGCAGATACCGGCGCGCGCTGGTGCGGTACCTGCGGCAACGTCGAGTCGGTGCGCACTATCAGCACGCGTGCCCACGCCAGCGGCGTCGGCGCGGCCGGCGGCGCGATCCTGGGCGGCCTGCTCGGCAACCAGGTCGGCGGCGGACACGGACGACAACTGGCAACGGTTGCCGGTGCGGTCGGCGGCGCCGTGGTCGGCAATCAGGTCGAAGGCAACATGAAGGCGACCCAGAGCTTCGAGATCCGGGTACGCCTGGATGACGGCACCCTGCGGACCTTCCACCAGCAGAGCGCCCCGCGCTGGCGCAATGGCGACCGCGTGCGCATCGTAAAGGGTTCGCTGCGCGCGGCCTGAGCTGTCATCCACGCTCTGGAACAAGCGCAGACCGGCCCTGCCGGCCTCATGGAAAAGGGCCTCCGATACCCAGCAAAACGATTTGCCTTGCAGCAAATCGTTTTCTTTTTCGCAATGTGTGCCAGCGCACGGACCTGTTTTTAATTGCATATAAGAATCCTTTCACGTCGAAACAGAACGACGAATACCAACGGAAAGGAAGCACATCATGAACAGCCTTGCATGGATCGGTATCATCCTCTGGGGACTTTTATTGACGGGTTTTGGCCTGGCCAGCGCGCCACAGGCTGGCGGCGAACTTGCGCCCCAGGACGTCATCTTCCTGATCGGCGGCGGCCTGCTGACCTGCCTGATCGGTTGCGTCGGCCTGATGGGCTTCATGGGCTGGATCCCGGGATTGCGAAAAGAACAAAAAAATCTGGCGTAATGTACGGCATCGAACGGAGCGTAGCCAGCAATGATCAGATACTGATTTCACGGCACACGCAGCGCCGGTTCAATCACAAGAGGACACTATCATGCTCTACACTATCGCCGTCATTCTCATCATCCTGTGGCTGCTCGGCCTGGTCACTTCGTACACCGTCGGTGGTTTCATCCACATCCTGCTGGTCGTCGCCGTCATCATGATCCTGGTGCGCCTGATCAGTGGTCGAGGCATCTAGCCTGAGGCATCCAGCCCGACTTATTACGCCAGGCATCCGCCTGACCCGCATTACCTGCGATCCGTTTCGCGATCACGGCTCTCTTATCAGAGTGTGACCACGAAACGGATGTTTTTTTTGGGAGAACGACGATGAACATCACTTTCATCCGGTCGACGCTGTGCGCGACCGCTTTCGCCGTGGCCGCTTCCGGCTGCGCAGACATGAACGCCACCCAGCGTGGCACGGCAACCGGCGCCGGCGTGGGCGCCGGATTGGGCGCCCTGCTCGGCGCCGCCACCGGCGGTGGCGGTGGTGGCCGTACCTCACGCGGCGCGCTGCTGGGCGCGGCTGCCGGCGCGGTGGTCGGCAACGTCTGGTCCAAGCGCATGGAGCAGCAGCGCCAGGCCATGGAACAAGCCACGCGCGGTACCGGCGTCGAAGTCTCGCAGACCGCCGACAACCGGCTCAAGCTGCAGATCCCGAGCGACATCTCGTTCGACACCGGACGCGCCGACATCAAGTCGAATTTCCGCCCCATCCTCGACCGCTTCGCGACCACGCTGAACGACAACCCGGCCGCCTTCGTCACCATCATCGGCCATACGGACAGCACCGGCGGCGACGCCATCAACCAGCCGTTGTCGCTGGACCGCGCCGCCAGCGCGCGCAGCTACCTTGCGCAGCGCGGCGTTGCCAGCAACCGCATCACGGTCGAGGGCCGCGCCGCGCGCGAACCGATCGCGTCCAACGACGACCAGGCCGGCCGTGCCCGCAACCGCCGGGTCGAGATCTACGTCAGCGAACCGCAGCAGCAAGGCTGAACACGAGCCCGCGTGAAATACGCGCGATGCGAGCGCGGGCCACTGTACATGCGACAGCGATCAGGCGGGGACGGCAAGCCTGTCCCCGCAATTCCATGCCTGCTTCACACCGCTCGCGCCCTACGCCAGGGAAACATATACATAAAAACGCGGTAATGCATCGACGTTATCGCATCCTTTTATACCCGTTGTAATACTCATACAAAATCACACTCCGCTTTGACATTTTCCTATCGAAAGTGTTTTCATGCCTGCCCTCGGCTGTCTTGACATCCGGGACATAACAGGCAGACCCGGTTCTTCCAGCGATGGACGGCCCAGGGTTTCAAAGCTTCACAGATCGGAGAGATTTTGACCAAGCAATTCGCAGTCAAGTACAGCGTCATCGCTGTCGCCCTTACCCTTGCCTCACCCGCCATCGTCCTCGCGCAAGCCCAGGAGCCGGTGCAGAAGGTCTACGTGACCGGTTCCAACATCAAGCGCGCCGACAAGGAAGATTCGTCGCCGATCAGCGTGCTGAACGCGAAGGAAATCGCCGCCACCGGCGCCAACACCGTCGCCGAGCTGCTGCGCAACATCCCGGCCATGGGCTCGGGCACCGCCAACGACATCCGCGACGACGGCGGCTTTTCGAAAGGCGCATCGACCGCGTCGCTGCGTGGCCTCGGCACCTCGTCGACCCTGGTCCTGCTGAACGGCCGCCGCATCGCCGCTGCCGCCTACGCCGACCCCAACAACGGCAAGTCGACCATCTATGACCTGAACAGCATCCCGGTATCGGCCATCGCGCGCGTCGAAGTGTTCAAGGATGGCGCCTCGGCCGTGTACGGCTCGGACGCGATCGCCGGCGTGATCAACTTCATCACCAAGGACGACTACCAGGGCGCCGAAGTCTCGGCCTCGACCTCGGCCAACGACAACGGCGAATTCAACCGCAACAACGTCAACGGCGTGATCGGCTTCGGCGACCTCGAGAAGAACCGCTTCAACGCCCTGATCAGCTTCGACGTGTCGCAGCGCGGCCGCACCGGCATCAAGGACGTGCGCGACATCGAGCAGGACGAGTACGCCCGCATCAATTACCGCCTGAACGAGTACAGCAGCTATATCTCGGGCAACCCGTTCATCTTCCGCCAGTCGAAGCCGGGCGCGGCCTTCTCGACGAGCGCCGCCGCCGGCCCGTTCATCAGCAACAGCACCGCCGGCTGCGCCGGCAACCTGGTCACCGGCAGCAAGGCGAACGGTATCGCCGTCAACCCGGGCACCACCTCGATGCTGACCGGCCGCACCTTCTGCAACTTCGACCTCAACGAGTACAACGAAGCGCAGTCGAAGGGCACCGACGTCAACCTGCTGTCGAAGGTCACCGTCAAGCTGAGCGACAGCGTCACCTCGTTCACCGAGATCGGCTTCTCGCGCGTCGAACGCGAATACAGCGGCGCACCGAAGTCGATCAACTCGACCTCGCCGACCACCGTGTTCCGCGTCAACGGCCTGCCGACCAGCTACCAGCTCCTGCTGCCGTCGGGCCACCCGGATAATCCGTACACCGGCTACAGCGCCGCCGCCGCCTTCCGCTTCGTCGGCACCGACGCCAGCTCCGAGGCCGTCAACAAGACTTACCGTTTCCTGACCGGCCTGAAGGGCACCACCGGTAGCTGGGATTGGGAAACCGGCCTGCTGTACAACCGCGCCGAGCGCAACGACCTGGGCCACGGCTACCTGTACTTCCCGGTCATCAACCGCATCGTGACCGAGCGCCGCACCATCGCCGCCACCATCGCCGACCCGAACGCCGTGCGCGACGTCGAGAATACCGGCTACTCGCAAGTCACCCAGCTCGACGCCAAGGCCTCGACCTCGTTCGGCAAACTGGCCGGCGGCGAGATCGGCCTGGCCTTCGGCGCCGAGATCCGCCAGGAAAAACTGGGCCTGACCTCGGACCCGGAACTGGCCAAGGGCAACATCATCGGGCTGTCGAACTCGGTGCTGGAAGGCCAGCGCAACGTCAAGTCGGCCTTCGTCGAAATGCGCACCCCGTGGACCAAGACCTTCGAGATGGACTTCGCCGGCCGCTACGACAAGTACCCGAGCGCCAAGAGCTTCGTGCCGAAAGTCGGCGCCAAGTGGGCCGCCACCGACAAGGTCACCTTCCGCGGCAGCTTCGCCAAGGGCTTCCGCGCGCCGGCGCTGTCGCAGGTATCGCCAGGCGGCGTGCAGTCGTTCAACAACAACTTCACCGACGTGCTGCGTTGCCCGGACGGCATTGTCCCGGTAACAGGCGCCGACCCGCTGGATTGCAAGCGCAGCGTGTCGTCGGTCTCGACCCCGAATCCGGCGCTGAAGAACGAGACCTCGCGCAGCTATTCGTTCGGCGCGATCATCAACCCGACCCGCAACCTCGACCTGCTGGTCGATTGGTACCGCATCGTCAAGAAGAACGAGACCGTCCTGCTGTCGGCCGGCACCGTGGTCCAGCACCCGGAGCAGTACCCGGGCCTGGCCGTGCGTGACAACAACAACCTGGTCGATGCGAACGGTAACGTGATCCCGAACTCGGGCCAGTTGCTGGCGATCAATCGCACCTTCATCAACCAGGGCAGCACCGACACCTCGGGCATCGACTTCGAAGCCGCATACCGCATGAACCTGGGCGAATCGGGCCGCATCACGACGCGCGCCAACTACACCTACATGCTGCGCTTCAAGCGCGTCGAGCGTCCGGGCGAAATCTCGCACGACCTGACCGGCACCAACGGCGGCCTGTACGACTGGGCCACCTCGGTCGGCGACATGCCGCGTCACCGCTTCAACCTGGCCTCCACCTGGAGCCGCGGCGACCACAACGTGACCCTGACGGCCGACTACGTGTCGTCGGTCTCGCTGCAGCGCCGCTACGACAGCGCCGTCACCTACCCGGCGCCGTTCTGCCACTACGGCACCAACACCGGCACCTTGCCGGCCAACGTGTCGCTGGGCGGCCTGCCGAACTACCTGGAAACCAACAGCGACTGCAACGTCGACGAATGGCTGACCTTCGGTGCCGGCTACTCGTACACCGGTTTCAAGAACTGGACGCTGGCGGCCAACGTGCGCAACCTGTTCGACACCAAGGCACCGTACGATCCGCGTGAAGCGATCACCGGCTTCAACACCCAGTTGCACAACGGCATGGGCCGCTACTTCCGCCTGAGCGCATCCTACAAGTTCAAGTAATCGCCGCCTGAACCAGGATGATCGAGCCGCCCCGCGCAAGCCGGGCGGCTTTTTTCATGAGCACGGTGTATGCTGGGAACATGACTTATTGCCCGACAACAGGAACACCATGAAACGCAGCTTGTCCCTCCTCGCCCTGCTGGCTTGCGCCGGCGCCGCTCTTCCGCCCGCAGCCGGCGCGGCCCAGACCCTGAACATGAAACCCGGCCTGTGGGAATTGAACAACCGGGTCAGCTCGTCCGACCCGCAGATCCAGTCGGCCATGAGCGAGATGCAGAAGCAGCTGGCCAACATGTCGC
>JAKOOD010000560.1 GCA_022701635.1 Burkholderiaceae bacterium
GTACGCCAGGTCACCAGCGTCCTCGAAGGCGAGCGCAACCTGACCGCGAACGCTGCGCAATTCTCGGCCCTGGTCTACGACACCCTCGCCGACCTGAACTGGGCCGGTTTCTACCTCACCGTGCCGAGCAAGAAGGGCGAAGGCCAGGACCTGCTGGTCGGCCCGTTCCAGGGCAAGCCGGCCTGCGCCCGCATCCCGTTCGGCCGCGGCGTCTGCGGCACCACCGCCGTCGAGCGTCAAACCGTGGTCGTGCCGGACGTGCACGCCTTCCCGGGCCACATCGCCTGCGACTCGGCCTCGAATTCGGAAATCGTGCTGCCGGTGATCAAGGACGGCAAGCTGGTCGGCGTGTTCGACATCGATAGCCCCAAGCTGGACCGTTTTTCGGACGAGGACAAGACCGGCCTGGAAGCGATGATCGCTGCCTTCGTCGAGGCCACCGACTGCTGATCGCCAGGAGGCGTCGCCATGCTGACCGGATTGAATCACCTGACGCTGGCCGAGGCCGGTTTCGACCCAGACCGGACGCGCTGAAACGCATCATCCTTCCAGAACAGATGGGGCAAACGTGATCGCGAGCGAAAGATGGGATTAGAATGTTGCAATCCTCTTTCCGACCGCGACCATGATCCGCTATGGGCCGATGAGTATCGTGCTGTTGTGCGCAGCCCTGTATGGTGTCCTGCGCGCCGGCATGCTGTGCTGCATCCCGGTGAATCGCCGCGCCAACCGGCTTCTGGCCGCGCTGATCGTCGTACTGGCACTGTACACCGCGCCCTATATCATCGGCTATGCCGGCTATTACGATGCGTATCCCTGGCTGTCCTTCGCACCTTACAACTTGACGCTGGCAATCGGACCGCTGCTCTACCTCTACCTGATCGCACTGCGGTCCGGCGATACGGCGTTGCCGCCGCGCTGGCGACTGCATTTCCTGCCTGCGCTGGCGCAGCTTGGCTACTACTGCATCATGTTCTTTCAGCCAATCGGGTTCAAGAACGCATGGAACGGCGGTGTTCATGAACGCCTGATCGACCCCCTGGAAACGGCTGGGCTGGTGGTGTCGCTTGCCGTCTATTGGCGCCTGGCCTATCGCGCTCTGAGGAAGAAGCCGACGGCACCGGCGGAATGGGGGCGCAACTTCCTGCTGGCAATGAGCTTGAGTATCCTGATCTGGTATGGGATGCTGGCCACGGAATGGGCGTTTTCGGGACTCAGCTATTTCCAGCGCTTTCCTTTCTACATGTGGCTGGCCATGCTGGTCTGCCATCTCGGCACCGAGGCCTATCACCGAGGGGCGGTCCCTCCGCCGCTGGCCACGCCCAGTCCCGTTCAAGCCGCCAATCCTGGATCCCGTTCCGCGCCCGACCAGGCGACTCTCGGCCAGCGCTGGCGCGACGCGATCGTCGACGCACAACGGTGGCGTGATCCCGACTTGAACCTGGCAGGGCTGGCCCAGCAACTTGGCACCAATACCACTGCGTTGTCGCGTGCCTTCAACGAGGGGTTGGGGATGAACTTCAACGAAGTTCTCAACAGGATACGTGTCGACGCGGTCGTGGCTGCCCTCCAGCACGACGATGGCGGTAGGTCCGTTCTCGACATTGCCCTGGCCGAAGGTTTCAGTTCAAAGGCAAGTTTCAATCGCGTGTTCAAGCAATATACAGGCGAGACGCCTTCCGATTACCGCCGCCGCCTGCAATCCGGCGGCTTGCCGTTGCAAGTCTCAACTTCCTAGTCTCGAATTCCCTATTTCGGTGTGCGTCCGGGAATGTGCGGCGCCGACCGTGGATGCCACGCCTAGAGTAGATGCACCTTTTTATTGGAGAGCGTGCATCATGATCACCCGCTTCCTGTGCTGCCTGGGCATTGTCCTGGCCGCCTTTGTCTGCCCTACTATCACCGCCAGCGCCGCCGATAGCCTCACGGCCGACGGCGCCGCTCGCGACGCCAAGGTGCTCGTCGACGCATTGCGAGCCCTCCATCCCGCCCTCGACAAATACCAGACGCCGGCCGAGGTCGAGGCGGCTTTCGCGCGCTTCCAATCACGTGCTGGCCGGGCCCGCAGCCCCGACGCCATGTATCTCGCGGCGACCGAGCTCGCAGCGTCGATCCGCTGCGGCCATACCTGGACCAATGTCCTCAACCAGCAAGGCGCCATCAAGGGCAGGCTACTGGAAGGTCCCGACAAGCTGCCTCTCCACATGACACTGGTCGAGGGCCGCTGGCTGGTGCTCGCCAGCGCCGTGCCAGGTATCGCCGCCCGGGATGAGTTGGTGACCATCGACGGCATCGATAGTGCCGGCGTGGTGGCAAGGATGCTGCCCTACCTGCGCGCCGACGGCAGCAGCGATGGCAAGCGGCTGCGCCAGCTCGGCCACGACCGGCCCGGCTACAGCATGATGGACATTGTCTGGCCGCTGCTGTCGCCGCCCGCGGCCGGTGTCTACCGGCTGGGCGTACGTACCGGTAATGGTCCGCTGCGCAGGGTCGAGGCCAGGGCGCTCAGTCTCGCCCAGCGGCGCGAAGCCTTACCGGGCAGCGCCATCGTTCCTGCCGTAAACGCCTGGCGCTTCAGGATCGACGGCCGGCGCGCGATCATGACCCTTCCCACCTTTTCGCTCTACCGCGAGGAGTTCGACTGGCGCCGCTTTTTCGCCCTCCGCTTCGCGGAGATGCGCGAGCGCCATGTCGAACAGCTGGTCATCGATATCCGCGACAATGAAGGCGGCGACGGCGCAATCGGACTCGAACTTCTGTCCTACCTGGTCGATACGCCGCACATGGACCGCGCCGACCAGTCGGTGACGACCTACGAGCGGGTGCCCTACGAACTTGCGCGCTACCTTGATACCTGGGACTTCGGCTTTTTCGACCGCACCGGCCAAGTCGATCGCATCATGGACGGGCCCCAGGCCGGCCGCCTGCGTTTTCGCCCCAACGTCGGCAAGCTGTACCGTGTCGAACCGAAGCCGGAGCGCTTCGTTGGCCAGGTCTTCCTGCTGGTGGGTCCGGAAAACAGTTCTGCGGCCTTCAGTGTCGCCCGGCTGGCGCAGCAATGGAAAGCCGCTACTCTGGTCGGCCAGCCTACCGGCGGCAATCTGCGCGGCTTGAACGGCGGCCAGCTCGCCTGGGTCATCCTGCCGCATTCCGGTGTGGCAGTCGACATCCCCCTGCTGGCGGCGAGCTACGATGCCGACACGCCGGACGCGAGCGTGATACCGGACGTGCTCGTACGGCGCACGTTTGCCGGTCAGGCGGCCGGGCGGGACGAAGAGATGGCGGCGGTGGCGCCGGTTAGCGGCATGTATGTCCGCTGACCGCCAGCATCCCGGCCAAATCCGGCGAACCCATTTCTGCGGTCCCTAGACCAACGCTGCTGGCCGCAGTGTCGTCATTGGCAGACTGACCACCTTATGCACGCACGATCTTGTCGCGCAGGATGGTAAAGGTCGTTTCACCAGCTGTCGATGCAATACCCCATGGATTGGTCGTGCTGACGCGCACCAGTAGCCGCCCTCGCTCATCGATCCAGTCGTCTTCAACCAGGCAGGCGATGTGGCCTGCCTGAGGAAATACGGTGTCGGGCGACAGGTTTGCAATACTTACGACGGGCGCTTTTTCAATGAAACGATGCGAGTAGTCGTCAGAGTCAACCAAGACGCATTCCACGAAACCGGGGAAGTAATCGTCGATGAATTGCACAATTGTCACTCGAACTTCGACCATGACGTTCCTTTGAAGTCGTTACGCATGTTCGCTTTTGGCCGATATCTATGGATGAGAGATGCGCCAAGGCTGGACATGCTTCTCAAACCTGATGTCTTCGGGGCTGCATGTTTGCAGCCGCACGGTCAAATGCTGCCTGCCACTGCAAGCTCGGCCCGCCTCAATCGAATCCGCATAAGTCAAGATACATGACATAGGCCGCGACATAGCCACGTTGCGGATGCGCGAACGCTTCGGGAATCCTGCCCACTTTCTTGAAACCGAATGAACGGTACAGCGCGAGCGCGGCGAGATTGGTGGCGACCACCTGGTTGAACTGCATTGCGCGGAACCCCGATGCCTTTGCGGCTTGAAGGCAATGTTGTACGAGTTTGCGGCCCAGGCCTTGCCCTCTCGCCTGTTGTGCGACCAGGAAAGTAGCCGTTGCGACATGCGCGCCCCGCCCCGGCATATTGGCGCCGTAGCGGTACATGCCGAGCAGGTGATGATCGCGATACGCCAGCACACAAGCGAACGCGCCGAACCACTGGGTGTCGATCAAATCCTCATCGATGCCGCTGGTGAACGGGAGCGTATCCCCTTCGGCCGCCACCGAACGAAGGAGCGCAAGCATCGCCCCTGCATCTTCCTTGGTCGCCGGCCGAAACATGCACTCGTCCATGATGACGCGCTTATCGATGTATAGAGGTTGCGGCCGCGGTAACCGGGATTCGCACAGCAATACCTGGGGCATCATGCTGACGTCGGGCTGCCGCCGGCCGATGGCACATGTGCGGAACGGCCCAGTGTACGCCCTTGTCATTCTGGATACAAGAACAGGTTTCGCCAGGCGCTCGACGCCCTCCCCGCAGCAATCCGGAACAAACGATCACATTTTCAATTCAACGGCTGACGGCGGTACAATCCCGTCGTTACCCATTCCTTTTGTATTGTTGACGCGCCATGAACCAACTCGAACAACTCAAGCAGTTCACCACCGTGGTGGCCGACACCGGCGACTTCCAGTCGATCAAGGCCTACGCGCCGCAGGATGCCACCACCAACCCGTCGCTGATCCTGAAGGCGGTGCAGAAGCCGGAATACCGCCCGCTGCTCGAAAAGGCCGTGGCCGAGTCGAACGGCGCCTCGGTCGAGGACATCGTCGACCACCTGCTGATCGCCTTCGGCACCGAGATCCTGAAATACGTGCCGGGCCGCGTCTCGACCGAGATCGACGCCGCGCTGTCGTTCGACACCGAAGCGACCGTCGCCAAGGGCCGCGAGCTGATCGCCCTGTACGAAGCCGCCGGCGTAAAGCGCGAGCGCGTGCTGATCAAGATCGCCTCGACCTGGGAAGGCATCCGCGCCGCCGAGATCCTGGAAAAGGACGGCATCCACTGCAACCTGACCCTGCTGTTCTCGCTGGTGCAGGCAGCGGCCTGCGCCGAAGCCGGCGTCAAGCTGATCTCGCCTTTCGTCGGCCGCATCTACGACTGGTACAAGAAATCGACCGGCACCGACTACCAGGGCGCCGACGATCCGGGCGTGCAGTCGGTCAAGCGCATCTACCAGTACTACCGCACATTCGGCTTCGATACCGAAGTCATGGGCGCAAGCTTCCGCAACACCTCGCAGATCCTGGAACTGGCCGGCTGCGACCTGCTGACCATCTCGCCGGACCTGCTGCAGAAGCTGGCCGACACCGAAGGCCCGGTCGAGCGCAAGCTGACCGCCGAGGCGGATAGCGATATCGAGAAGATCGCGATCGACGAGAAGAGCTTCCGCTTCCTGCTGAACGAGGATGCGATGGCGACCGAGAAGCTGGCCGAAGGCATCCGCGCGTTCTGTGCGGATTCGGTCAAGCTGAAGAAGATGATCGAAGAGCTGCGTTAATCGCAGAAGCACGTCGCCCCCGCGAAGGCGGGGGTCCATGCTGAACTTCCGAAGCCTGTATTCTGAAGCATCGTAGGTGCTTCAAAGATACGGAATTTTGTTGCTCAGCATGGATCCCCGCCTCCGCGGGGAC
>JAKOOD010000564.1 GCA_022701635.1 Burkholderiaceae bacterium
GCGAGGCCATCCTGCGCGAGATCGACGTGCGCCGCCTGGACGTGTTCGACGGCGCCTTTGCGCGCGGCGCCTTCGATACGGCAGGCGACATGCTGGCGCGCATGCGGCGCCGGCCTCAGGACCGCAAATTCCGCTTGAAGGCATTCATCACCGCTCTGCCCGGCCTGCTCCGCAAGCCGCTGTGGCAGTTGACTCAGCGCGCCTGAGACACGGGCTCAGCGCCGCCAGTAGGTATCGTCGCGCGGTGCCAGCGGGTCGTCGCCGATGAGCGGCGACTGCTTGCGGGAATTGACCGCCAGTCTGGCGCCCATCTCGATCATCCGCGTTTCGAAATAGCGGAACGACAGGTGCGCGACGGCGATGACGCACGGGATCAGCAACACGGCGTAGACCGGGCTGGTGAATCCGAGGTCGCCCGTGGCCATCTGCTGCCACAGGTAGATCGAGTAGGAGATACGCCCCAGGTAGGCCAGCGCCCTATTGGTGAACAGCGGACGCACGACGGGGTGGCGCGCCGGGGTCCCGAAGATGACGACACAGATGACGAGCGGCGTCAGGGCCGGACAGATTACATCGCCCAAGATTGCTGGCATGGCAACCACACGCATGCCGAGCAGCGCAGCGCCAGCGAGCAACCAAACCGAAAACGGCATCTTTTCCAGAAGCGGCTTGAGCTTGTCCCAATACGTGGCAAACACGCATCCCCATATCATGTAGGAAAACGTGGACACGTAATAGGCAATCGAGGCTTGTTTGGTCAGGTGCGCGATCGCCGTGGTGAGCAGCATCGCAAAGGCGATCGTGAACAAGCGATCGCGATGGCTGGCCATGGCACATGCCAGGAACAGCAGCGGGAACACCATGTAAAACTGCTCTTCGAACGCCAGGCTCCAGGTATGGCCCAGGAACCATCCGCAATCGATCGGTTGGATATTGCAAAGAAATCCGATCGCGGACCCCACCTGGTCGGCTTTCACGTCGACCACGCCGGCAATCGATAACGCCATCACCACCGCGATATAAACCAGCAGCGGCGGCAGGATACGAAATACGCGGCGGATATAGAACGCACGCAGATCGAGGCCGCCATGGTTTTTGCTTTCTTTCAGCATGCCGCGGCAGATCACAAAACCGCTGATACAGAAGAACAACTGGACGCCCAGTGCCCCCAGGGGGCGTGCACGCCATATGAGTCCCGGCGCAAGTTCCTTGTACCAAGGATGGCTGAATTCAATGATGTGCGAAAAGATGACCAGAATGATGGCTAAGCAGCGCCAGACATCAATATGTTCGATGCGATCGTGATGGCTCATGATGGAAGCAGTAATACGCAGCAACGACCGATCGAACGCCGGCAGTACATCAGCTAACCGGATTCACATGCCATCACTACGCAGCGTTATAAAATAATAATTTCTTATAAGAATACCTTTGCTATTTATCATTAGTAAATATATTTAAGCAACAAAATTGTATAGGTGAGCACGCATAGTGCTTATTCCACAACGAATGTAAATTAAAGAGTAAGAATGAGCTCAGCGCTGAAACATTTGCGCATCGTTGGCGCTGCCGAGTAACAAACATCGGGACTGCAGAGCTCATGCGGCCAGCGCGGACAGGCGTGCCGCGCCTGCAAGGCCGTATCAGGACGCCGGCTGCGTCGCGCTAAATCGAGCGGGAAACGGAGTGTGACCGGCGCCTAGACAAGCACTTCCAGCGGCGCCGGGTGTCCCAGGAAAGCGGTCGGGCTGGCCGACAGGCCATATGCACCCGACTGAAATACCACCACCAAGTCGCCCACGTCGGCACGCGCCAGCTCCATGCGCTCGGCCAGCACGTCCAGCGGTGTGCACAGCGGGCCCACCACCGACATCGTCTCGCGTTCTTGCGCCGCCATACGGTTGCCGATCGCCGCGGGGTAATTCTTGCGGATCACCTGGCCGAAATTCCCGGACGCGGCCAGGTGATGGTGCAGGCCGCCGTCGGTGACCAGGAACACCTGCCCACGCGAGACCTTGCGGTCGATGACACGCGCCACATACACGCCGGCTTCGCCGACCAGGTAACGGCCCGACTCCACCGACACGCGCGTGCCCGGCAGTTCACGTTCGACCCGTGCCATGCACTGCGCCAGGTTGTCGCCGATCGGCGCCAGGTCGAGCCGTTGCTCGCCGGGGAAATAGGGAATGCCGAAACCGGCGCCCAGGTACAGGGCCGGCAGCGGCTGGCGCGCTGTGCCCGCCAGTTGCAGGGCCAGCTCGACGCTGCGCGCATGCGATTCGGCGATCGCCTCGGCCTTCAGGCTCTGGGAGCCGCTGAAGATATGAAAACCTTGCAGCGCGATGCCGAGCGCCGCCAGCTGGCGCAGGCAGTCCGGCACCTGTTCAGCGTCGATGCCGAAGGGCTTGGCGCCGCCGCCCATGCGCATGCCCGATCCCTTCAGCTCGAAGTCGGGATTCACACGCAGCACGATGCGCGGCGCAATCCCGAGCGCATCGCCGATGCGCGCCGCGCGCCCGATTTCATTCGGCGACTCGGCGTTCAGCGTGACGCCGGCGGCAATCGCCTGCGTCAGTTCCGCGTCGGTCTTGCCGGGACCGGCGAAGCTGACATGGGCCGGATCGAAGCCGGTATCGAGCGCCGTCCTGAGTTCGCCGGCGGAAGCGACATCGAGGCCGTCGACCAGGGTGGCCATGTGCTGCACCAGCGCCGGCATCGGATTGGCCTTGACCGAATAATGCAGGCGCAGCGGCGCCGGCAGGTGGGCGCGCACATGACCGACGCGCGCCGTCAGCAGGGCCCGGTCATAGGCATAGAAAGGGGTACGGCCGACACGCTGGGCGAGCCGGGTCAGTGGCACGCCACCGACCTGCAGCTCGCCGCCGTCGACGGCAAACTGGGTCATCTCGGCATGGACGGGCTTGGTGGTGCTCATGATGAACGGTCTTCGAACAAGGTCAGGAAAGGAAGCGCCAGCCCCTTACGGTCGATCTTGCCGTTCGGGTTGCGCGGGAACGGTTGGCTGCGGACTTCGACATGCGACGGCACCATCCAGGCGGGCAGACTGCGCTGGCAGGCCCGGCGCAACAGCTCGGGCGTGGGCGCATCGGGGCCGGCGGTGCTGGCCAGCAGCACGATGGCCTGGCCAAGCTCCGGATGCGGCACGCCGAAGGCCACCGCCTCGTCGACCGTGCCGAGGCCGTACACTGCGTCTTCCAGCTCGGTCGGGCTGACGCGGTAGCCTGACACCTTGATCAGGTCGTCGGCGCGGCCGATGTAGTACAGGTAGCCGTCGCCGTCGCGGCGCACGGTGTCGCCCGACCACACCGCGATCTCGGTCAGTGGCAGCGCCGGGTCCTGGCCCGGGACCGGGCGGAAACGCTCGGCGGTCTTGGCGGGATCGTTCCAGTAGCCGAGCGAGACCAGCGCACCGCGGTGCACCAGCTCTCCCGGCTCGTCGCTGTCGCACGGGCTGCCGTCGGGGCGCACCACCATGATCTCGGCATTCGGGATCGCACGCCCCATCGAACCGGGACGGCGGTCGATCTCCGCCGGCGGCAGGTAAGTCGAACGGAAGGCTTCGGTCAGGCCATACATCAGGAACACCTGGGTGCGCGGCAGGGCGGCGCGCAGGGCCGCCAGCGTCGCACCCGGCATCGCCCCGCCCGAATTGGTGAGATAGCGCAGCGTGCAATCCTGCGGCCAGTCCAGGCGCGCCAACTGGTTCCACAGCGGCGGCACCGCGGCCAGGCCGGTGATGCCGTGCGCGGCGACCGCATCGACGACGTCGCGCGCGAACAGGTGGTTCAGCAGCACGGCGCTGGCGCCGCTCAGGAAGGCGCAGGTGAGCTGGCTCAATCCATAGTCGAAGCTGAGCGGCAGCACCGCCAGCAGACGGTCGGACGGGGCCAGTTCGAGATAGCTGGCAACGCTGCGGGCACCGGTCACCATGTTCCGGTGCGACAGCACCACGCCCTTCGGCTTGCCGGTGCTGCCCGAGGTGTACAGGATGGCGGCGACATCGCCGTCGATGCGGCGGTGCGGCGGCAGATCGGTGCCGGCTTCATGCAGCGCCGCATCCCAGGACCGCAAGGCCAGCGCCAGGTGCGCGCCCGCCGCAGCCAGGTCTGGCGTGCCGGTGAGCAGCGCCAGGCGCAGGTCGGGGCAGGCCGCCAGCTGCGGTGCCAGCTGCGCCAGCCGTTCGCCGGACGTGACCAGCACCCGCACGTTGCAATCGGCCAGGATGTGCGCCACCTGCTCCGGCTTGAGCAGCGGATTGACCGGGACGAACACGGCGCCGGCCAGGGAAGCGCCGAACATCGCGGCCACGTTCTCGATGCGCTTCTCGAGATACACCGCGACCCGCTCGCCACGCTGCAAGCCGGCGCCGAGGAAGACCTGGGCGGCGCGCCGGACGTGGTCCGCCAGTGCCGCATAATCGAGCCGCACGTCGCCGTGGACAAGCGCCTGCGCAGCCGGCGTACGGCGCGCCGCCGTGAAAATGAAGTCGTGGATCAGGTCGCTCATAAGGACGAGGACGTACTCGGGAAAACCAAACTGCAATGTTACCATTCCACCTGCGCAACGTCGAAGCCGCATCACCGAATACCGATAAACGATCCCGGAACGAACCCATCATGTCCTTGTCCCCTTCTGCCGCGCCGGCCGCGCAGCCCTTGCCCGCCCGGCCGCACGTGCCGCTGGTACCGGTGCTGTCGGGTGCTTCGTTCCGTCCCGTGCGCGGACAGCGCCTGTCGTCGGTGCTGGACGCAGCGCACGTGCGCCTGGTGACCAGCGGCCGCATCGCCCTGGCGCTGGCGCTGCGCGAACTCGGCGTGGGCGCGGGCGACAGCGTGCTGCTACCGGCCTACCACAGCCTGTCGATGGTGCCGCCGGTACTGTGGCTGGACGCCACGCCGCTTTTCTATCGGGTCGATGGCGGCGCGCGCGCCGACCTGGACGATATCGCAGCGCTGTGCCGCCCCGGCGTCAAGGCCCTGGTGGCCACCCATTATTTCGGCTTTCCGCAAGACCTGGCGGCGCTGCGTGCCTTGTGCGACGCGCGCGGCATCGCCCTGATCGAGGATTGCGCCCACGCCTTCTTCGGCGACTACGCCGGCCGTCCGCTCGGCAGCCATGGCGATTATGCGATCGCCAGCAGCATGAAATTCTTTCCGATGTACGAAGGGGGGGCGCTGGTGTCGGCACGCCATGCCCTGGACCGGGTCGTGCTGCGTTCGGCCGGCAAGGGCTTCGAAGCCAAGGTGGTCCTGAATACGCTCGAGCACAGCTTCCGCTACGGCCGCCTGCCGGCCCTCAAGGCGCTGCTCGCACTGCCGATGCGCGCCAAGGACCAGCTGTGGCGCCGCATCAAGTCCAGCCGCCCCGCGGCGGCGGCGGGCGGGCTGGCGCCGGCTTCCTCGGACAGCGATTTCAGCTTCGATACGCGCTGGCTCGACAAACGTTCCTCGCTGTTCGCGCGCCTGCTGCTCAGGCGCGTGTCGGCAGGACGCATCGTCGCCCTGCGCCGCCGCCACTACCAGCGTCTGCAGGCGGCGCTGGCCGGCCTGCCGGGCTGCCGCCCGCTGCACGCGGCGCTGCCGGACGGCGTCTGCCCCTGGCTGTTCCCGCTGGTCGTCGACGATGCCGAAGCGGCGTTCGCGCGCATCCGGCAGCTCGGGCTGCCGGTCGTGCGCTTTGCCGAGACGCTGTGGCCGGGCGTGGACGCGGCGCGCTGCCCCGACAGTGCGCACCTGTCGCGCCACGTGCTGGCCTTCCCCTGCCACCAGGAGCTGAGCGCACAGGAACTCGACTGGATGTGCACCCGCCTGGCCGAGGTGCTGGCGCCATGAAATGGCGCTTCCTGCCGGCTGCCGGTTTCTCCGCGATCGCCCCGCAATGGGATGCCTTGCGTGCCTTCGGACCGGCGGCGCCGATGCTGGCCGCCGATTTCGTCGCCGCCCTGCTGGCTGCCTTCGGCACCGGCCGGGAACGCATCGCCCTGTGCCACGACGGCGCTGAATTGCTGGCCGCGGCGCTGCTGGTGCCGCAAGGCCGCGCCAGCTGGGCCACCTTCCAACCGGCCCAGGCGCCGGTCGGCTGCTGGCTGCAGCGTCCGGACAGCGATCCGCAGGCGCTGCTGGCCAGCCTGGTGCGCGCCTTGCCCGGATGTGCGCTGCTGGTTGGCCTGAGCCAATGCGATCCCTTCCTGCTGGGCCGGCCGGCCAATGGCCCCGGCATGCAGACCGCCGACTACATCGATACCGCGCGCATCGTGGTCGAAGGCACTTTCGATGCGTGGTGGGAGGGTCGCGGCAAGAATCTGCGCGCCAATCTCAAGAAGCAGCGCAACCGCCTGGCCGCGGCAGGCGTCGCCACCCGGCTCGACACCTGGCGGGCAACGCACCAGGTGGCGCAAGCCATTGCCGACTATGGCCGTCTGGAGAGCACCGGCTGGAAAGGACGCGCCGGCACCGCGGTGGCCGCCGACAACGACCAGGGCCGCTTTTACCGACATATGCTGGAAGCATTCTGCGCCCGCGGCCAGGGCAGCATCTACCGCTACTACTTCGGCGAGCAGCTGGTCGCGATGGACCTGTGCATCGAGGATGGGGATTGCATCGTGATCCTCAAGACCGCCTATGACGAAAGCATACCAAAGCATTATTCACCGGCCCTGCTGATGCGCGAGGAAGCCTGCCGCCGCGTGTTCGAGGAAGGACGGCTGCGCCGTATCGAGTTTTACGGCAAGGTCATGGAATGGCATACGCGCTGGACCGAGGACGTTCGCACGCTGTATCACCTGAACTGTTACCGCTGGCCCCTGCTGCGGCGCCTGCATGCGCGGCTGCAGCGGGCGCCAATATCGGCGCCTGCCGAGTGATCCTCATTCCCTTGACGCTGCATGTCAATATCGGCTCGGCATTATCGCCGAGTTCCATCACCGTGTAATGCAAGTGTCGACACATAGTACGGCAGCCTGCAATGCACATAAAACAATCGATCGTCTTTCTTCTTAAGTGCCCTGATGAAGAATGGATCTACGCTATATATTGATACGCAGTAATCTCACTGTCGGTTATTTGAACATCAAAATAATTTCAATATAATCCGAGATCATTATTCCTTGTCGAGAAAGCCCACTGATATTCACCTCACGGTTGCAATTAAGTATTTCTCAACATCTCGCTTAATGATTTCTTAATCTTTCTTAGCGGCATGCCTGCTGGCTGAACAGTCCGTTATTTGCTTTTCCCTAACGCTTCCGGTTCCACGTCAAAAAGAAGAATGGATTGCTAAGTATCCATTCCTTTCTTCTATCAATCGCTTCATAATGCCCTTCTTTTGTTGAAAATAGACAAAAAAGTTGTCACATAATAATAAAAAATGTTTATTTGCTATAAAAAAATATTATCAAAATTTTAATACTCGTGGTGCTTTATGAAAGTTTTGTGAAAATATAGAAATTTTTGTTCTGACCCGCATAGCACACGGGACAATATTTTTCATTTGATTCTTAAGCTCAAATAAACTTTCGGTATCAAAGATGATATTTTTTGTTGTTTTTGTGCGGAATCCCGGCGTTTTTGTCCTAAAACAGAACACACATTTTATTGACTGGAGTAAAGTTTGATTCTCTCGTGAAATTTCTTACGGCAAATAAATTGCCGCGACTCATGAAACCGAATTCTTCTCTACCCATTCCAACCCTCCAGATCATGCGCTCGACTACCCCTACTCCTACCTTGCGTTTTATTGCTGTCTTATCAGTAGCCGCTCTGCTGGTTGCCTGCGGCGGCGGCGGTGCATCCGGTGCAGCCACCGGCGGCGACGTATCGCTGGCAACGGTCACCAGCGGTCATGCGCTCACGCCGATCAGTACCACCCCGACTACGCCTGTCGTCACCACACCGGTCGTGACGACGCCGACCGTCGTCGGCAGCCCGTTGACGGACGTGCGCCTGGAGAGCACCGGCAGCGCCCAGACCAACATGCCATTCACTTTCGGTCAGGTGTTCGCCCCGGGTGCCCTGAGCGTAGCCGATGGCGTCGCTGCCAAGCTGGCCGACGGCACCGTGCTGCCGCTGCAGATCAACGTCAAGGCGACCCATGCCGACGGTTCGGTGCGTCATGCCATCATTTCCGGCGTGCTGCCTTCGCTTGCTGCTGGCCAGACCCAGACCCTGAACCTGGTCAAGTCGACCCCCTCTGCCACCGCCACGGTGACGCTGCAAGGCCTGCTCAGCGCCGGCCTGACCGGCAAGACGACTATTTCACTCAACGGCGTGAAATACAGTGCAACGCTGGCCGATGCCGTGGCGCAGTCGACGCCTGTCACCTGGCTATCGGGCACCGTCGCCAACGAATGGATCGTCAGCGCGCCGCTGAAGGATGCGAATGGCGTTGCCCACCCGCAACTGACCGCGCGTTTCGACGTGCGCTGGTATTCGGGCTTGAACAAGCAGGCACGCGTCGAGTTCGTGGTCGAAAACAATAAGACCTGGGTACCGGGCATCAAAGTCAATTATGACGTCAACCTCGAACTGAACGGTCAGTCGGTGTTCAGCAAGACCGGCATGGACCACTATCACCACTCGCGCTGGCACCAGTATGCCTGGTGGGATGCCTCCCGCCAGCCGGCAGTGAACGTGAAACTCAATACCGCTTACCTGATCGCCACCAAGGCGGTTCCCAACTACGACACCAGCTTCGCCCCTGGCGAAGGCGAGCTGAGCTCGATGGCCCAGAGCATCAACGGCGGCAATACTGGTCCGATGACCATCGGTCCCGTGACCGCCTACATGCCGACCACTGGCGGACGCAACGATATCGGCTCACTGCCTTCCTGGTCGGTGATGTGGCTGCTGTCGATGGACCAGCGCGCCTGGAAAGTAATGATGGCCGCGGCCGATGGCGCGGGCAGCTGGTCGATCCACTATCGCGATGAAAAGACCGGGCGCCCGGTTCGTACCGACAACGATACGAACAAGAACATGACGACCCACTTCAACCTGCGCGACAGGGGTCCGTTGCCGGTGCCACGCTACGTGAACGACGACCTGGGCCACTCATGGACGCCGTACACGGACGATACCGCCCACCAGCCGTCGCTGGACTACCTCCCTTATCTGGTCACGGGTGACTATTACTACCTGGAAGAACTGCAATTCTGGGCAGCTTCCAATCCGCTCGGCACCGACCCGAACAATTCGGGTAACGGCAGGGGCCTGGTGCGCTGGCTGCAGGTACGTGGCCAGGCATGGTCGCTGCGCACCCTGGGTCAGGTGGCCTATATCACGCCCGACGCCGATCCGATGAAGGATTATTTCGTCCAGCAGCTGGGCAATAACCTGGACTTCTACAAGCAGACCTATGTCGTCGGCCAGCCAAACAAACTGGGTGCCTATGACGGCTCGGGTGAAGGCGCATTCAACGATGCCGACAATTTCGGTGCCTGGCAGGATGACTTCCTGACCTGGAGCTTCGGTTACCTGAGCGAACTCGGCTTCGCCAAGGCCGATCCAATCGCCCAATGGAAATCGAAATACCCGGTGGGCCGCATGACGGCGCCGGGCTTCTGCTGGGTCGGCGCCTCGGCGTACATCCTGAACATCCGTCCTAGCCGCTCGGCGCCGCTGTATGACAGCTTTGCCGGCGTGTACGCGGCCACCTTCGGCGGCGACATGATGTTCAATGACGACGTCCGTGGGGTGTCCACCAGCCGCAATGGCAAGAAGTTCGTCGACATGACGTGCGGCAGCAATGAACAGGCCGAGTTCCTCGGCTCGATCAACGGCTTTGAATGGCCGACCGGCCGCATGATGGGTTATGCCGACGGCGCAATGGGTTACCCGGCCAACATGCAACCGGCACTTGCGGTTGCCGCCCAACTGGGTGGCGCCGATGCCAAGAAGGCGTGGACGATCTTCATGAACCGCACTGCCAAGCCGAATTACCGTTCGGCACCGCAGTGGGCCATCCTGCCGCGCTGAACGTCGGCATCGCATAATCGCCAGCCCGCCCCGGGCTGAACCGAGCCGGGCTTCCTTGACAGGAAGCCCGGCTTTTCTTTGAAGCTACATTGTTGGCAAGAATTTAATAGAAAAAACCCGCAAGCACACGTGTGCGTGCCGCGTTGCAGCATATAATGTAATGCGATATAGCAAGGAACTTGCAATTTAGCAGGTCATATGGGAGTTAGTAAGGATGTCTTTATTCAACAAGGCCATGGGGCGTGCCAAGCGTGATTATTGGCGCTGGAAGTACCACAGGGTCGCCCGTCAAATCCTGGGAACCCGCCCTCTTGAACGGGGTGTGCTGCCGTTTACCCTGTTGTCGATGGTGCACCAGCGCGACGTCTCGTCGTACCTGGTTGCCGTCAAGTCCTTTGCGCATTTCCTCAATCCGGCCAAGATCGTCGTGGTCTGCGATCCATCGATCGACCATGCCGACCGCGCCGTCCTGAAACGCCACCTGCCCCATGTCGAACTGCGCGAAGCCCACGAATTCGTGCATCCGGATATCCCGCGCGGCGGGACTTGGGAACGCCTGTTCGCAATTGCCCACTACGTTGAAGATAGCTACGTAGTGCAGCTGGACGCTGACACCTTGACCGTGCGCCCGGTGCCGGAAGTGATGGACGCGGTTCGCAACGGCACCGGATTCGTGCTCGGCGAGATGCCGGATACGCCGATCCGCTCGCTGCAGGCGACGCGCGAGAATGCCTTGCCCTGGCTGGCGCCGTGGGCGCACGTCCAGGCGATCGCCGAAACCGAGATGGTCAATGTCGGTTTGCCGCAGGACGCCCGCTACATCCGCGGCTGCTCAGGCTTCACCGGCTTTCCACGCTCTTCCGAGATGCGCGACACCATGACCGATTACTCGCGCCGCATGGGCGCCAAACTCGGCGACAACTGGAAGCGCTGGGGCACCGAGCAAGTCACCTCCAACTACTTGGTCAGCAATATGCCGGGTGTCCAACCGCTGCCTTTCCCCAAGTACGGCACGCCGGACTGTGCGACGGCTGACACCGCGTTCTACCATTTCATCGGGTCGATGCGTTTTATTAATAACAAATACGAGGCAGCTTCACGGCATGCCATCCACCTGATTAACAGTGCGCCAGCGTAAATCGTTGCCGTTCTCTCTATAGTACGCAGTTGTTTTTATGGCAGATCTCCGTCGCTCGCTGGTCATTAACTTTTTTTCGACGTCCGGGGCCGCGGTTCTCCAGTTCGTCGTCAGCATCATCCTGGCCCGGATCCTGAGCCCGAGCGAAATCGGTATCTATTCGATGACGGCGGTGGTCGTCAATCTGGGCCACGTGTTCCGCGATTTCGGCGTCACCAACTATATTCAGCGCGAAAAAGAGCTGACGCCGGACAAGTTGCGTTCGGTAACCGGCGTCGTGTTCACCACCTCCTGGATCATCGCCACCGTCCTGCTGCTGGCCAGCGGTTGGATCGGCGAATGGTTCCACGAACCGAAACTGGTGCCGGTGATGCGTGTGTTGGCCGTCGGTTTCTTCTTCATTCCCTTCGGGTCGATTACCAACTCCCTGCTGGCCCGTAATTTTGAAGCCAAGAAGGAAGCCGTACTGTGGGCAATCGGTACCGGCAGCTTCTGCATCAGCTGTATCACCCTGGCCAAGCTCGGCTTCGGCAGCATGGCGCTGGCGTATGCCAACTTGATCAACATCATCGCTTGCGGCATCGGCTGCGCTTTCATGCGGCCCAAGGATTTGCCGTGGCTGCCTTCGTTCAAGCACTGGCGCGAGGTCGCCCACTTCGGCGTGGGCTCGCTGCTGTCGAGCTGCGCGGGCTCTCTGAACAATGCCGTCCCCGATCTGCTGCTGGGCAAGCTCGGCAGCCCGCGCCTGGTTGGTCTGCTGAGCCGCGCGAATTCGACCGTGGCCATCTTCACCTACATCGCCGGTTCTACCGTTAACTATGGTGCCGTAGCCTACTTGGCCCAGACGCACCACCGCGGCGAGTCCCTGGCACCGACGCTGTCGCGCGCCACCGCCCTGCTGACCGGCGTGGGCTGGGCCGCCCTGCTGCTGACTGCCATTCTTGGGCACGACATCGTGCTGGCGCTGTACGGACCGAGCTGGCTCGAGGCCGTGCCCGCGATCCCGGCCCTGTCGCTGGCCGCGGCGGTGACCATGATGTATCACTATGTGCCGATGGCGGTGACCGCGATCGGCCGGCCCTACCTGAGCACCGTGCCGATCATGATATCGGTACTGACCCGCATCGGCTTCGGCGTGCTGCTGTTCAACGGCAGCCTGGTTCACTTCGCCTGGGCGCTGTGCCTGGCGACCATCGTCACCGCGCCGGTCGTCGGCCTGCAGCAGACCCGCCATCTCGGCTACCCGACCGGCGTCATGCTGCGTGCACTGGCGCCGAGCGCACTGGTGGCCCTCGGCACCGGCGCGACCGGCTACCTGCTGCAACTGGCGCTGCCGTCCTCGCTGCCGCCACTGGCGCGCCTGCTGATCATGCTGGTGCCGCTGGCCGCCGTCTGGTACCTGCTACTGCGCGTCACGCGCCACGTGCTGCTCGAGGAAATACACCGCTTGGCGGCGCCAATCGGGATCAGGCTCGGACTGCTGCGCCCGAATGTATAATCGCCTCCTGACAGGAATCACGAATAGATTATGTACCTCAACCAAGTTAAGACGATCCTGATTGACGTGCTGGGCTTGGGCGAAGCAGGCAGCCGCTTGGATGCTGACTCGCCTTTGCTGGGCAGTCTTCCCGAACTCGATTCGATGGCAGTGGTCAGTCTGATCGCCGCGCTCGAAGAACAGTTCGACATCGCGATCGACGATGACGAGATCAGCGCCAGCACCTTCGAAACCTTGGGGAGCCTGGCCGCGTTCGTCGCACATAAACGCGGCGAATGAGCGCCGTGCCGAGCCAACCGGCCGAGCCTTTCTTCCTGGAAAGCGCCCCTGGCCGACGGTTCTGCCTGTTCCACCCACCCCTGGGCGTCTGCCGCGGCGCGGTCCTGTATGTTCACCCGTTTGCCGAGGAAATGAACCGTTCGCGCCGGATGGCAGCGTTGCAAGCGCGCGCCCTGGCGGCCTGCGGCTATGGCGTCCTGCAGCTCGACCTGTACGGCTGCGGCGACAGCAGCGGCGACTTCGGCGATGCCCGCTGGACGATCTGGAAATCGGACCTGGCGGCCGGCGCGGCCTGGCTGCAGCGGCGCCTCGCGCGCCCGCTCACCTTGTGGGGACTGCGTCTGGGCGCCCTGCTTGCGCTTGATTATGCGCGCGAGGCCCCTGCGCCGCCGCATGCGCTGATCCTGTGGCAACCGGTGCTGAACGGTGCCAGCTACCTGACGCAGTTCCTGCGCCTGCGCGTCGCCGGCGCCATGCTCGACGAGGGTGCGCAGACCAGCACCAGTACGCTGCGCCAGGCCCTGCAAGACGGCACAACCCTGGAAATCGCCGGCTACGACCTGGCGCCCGAGCTGGCCATGGCCATCGATACGCTGCCGCCAGCGGACAGCCTGGCACCCGCCTGCCGGGTCGACTGGTTCGAAGCGTTGACGACGCCCGATGCTGCCCTGGCGGCTGGCCCTACCCGCGTCAGCGCCGAGTGGCAACGCCGCGGCGTCGACCTGCACCTGCATGCGCTGGCCTGCCCGTCGTTCTGGATTACCCCCGAGATCACGGAATCGGAAGCCTGGCTACAGGCGACCGTGGCGGTCCTGCAGGAGAACGCCGATGTCGGTTGAAGACTACGACGACCACGCCCTCGCTTTCCGCTGCGGGGACGACTGGCTGTACGGCGTACTCAGCATGCCGGGCACAATGCCCACCCAGGGTGTCCTGATCGTTGTTGGCGGACCGCAATACCGCGCTGGCAGTCACCGCCAGTTTACCTTGCTGGCGCGCAGCCTGGCCGCGAACGGCATCGCCGCCATGCGCTTCGACTACCGCGGTATGGGCGACAGCGAAGGCGGACTGCGCGACTTCGAGGCCATCACCAGCGACTTGCGCGCCGCCATCGACGCCTTTACAAAAGCCGTGCCCGGCATGCGGGAACTCGTGCTGTGGGGGCTGTGCGACGCCGCCTCGGCGATTGCCATGTACGCGGCCAGCGATGCGCGCGTAAGTGGCGTGGTGATGCTGAACCCGTGGGTCCGCACGAGCGACGGCCTGGCGCGCGCCACGCTGAAGCATTACTACCGCGGCCGGCTGTTGGAGCGCGACTTCTGGCGCAAGCTGCTGGGCGGTCGCTTCGACCTGGCGGGCTCGCTGGCATCGATGGCGAAGCTGGCGCGCAGCGCCTTCAGTCCGAGCAAGCCGGATGCCGGCGCCAGTTCGCTTTCATTACCGCTGCCGCAGCGGATTCTTGCTGGTATGGAAGCATTTCAGGGGCGAATGCTGGTCATTACCAGCGGTGCCGACCTGACCGCACGTGAATTCTGCGACGTCGCCGCTGCCATGCCGGTGTGGAAACGCTTGCTGGAAGCGCCGCGCGTGACCCGGCGCCAGATCGACAAGGCGGACCACACGTTTTCGCGCCGGATGTGGCGCGATCAGGTGGCGGACTGGACCTGCGCTTGGATCCGTGAAAAATAAAACTGTAGTACAACGCGTTGTGATGCAAATGACCGACAAAACATAAAATATAGTGGTTTTCTTATCCTCAATCACGACGTGCAAATCGATTTCCTCGTGTTAGACTTGCAACATTCCTTGGGTTTATGTCCCACACTCTATCCTGTCCGTAATGTCGCTCAAATCCCTCCTGATCCCATCGCTGAATCGTCCACCCGCGCGCGAATACATCGCTGCACTTCCCGAGGGCACGTCGATCCCACGCATCATTCACCAAGTAGGCATGCGTCCGGCCTTCGAAAACCGTCAGATCCCGCCGTTGTTCGAAAAGAACATCGAAAAGATGAAAGCGCTGAATCCGGGATGGGAATTCCGTTTCTATGGCGACGACGAGATCGAAGCCTTCATCAAAGGTAACTATCCGCCGGAGATCTGGGCGTATTACGAGCGCATCGACCCGCGTTACGGCCCCGCACGCGCCGACCTGTTCCGCTACCTGCTGCTGTACAAGGTCGGTGGCGTCTATCTCGATATCAAGAGCAGCGCCACCCTCCCGCTGGACTCAGTGCTGCGCCCGGACGACCGCTACATCTTGTCGAAATGGCACAGCACCGATGGCCAGTTCGAGCACTGGGGTCTGGTGTTCGACCTGCGCGACTTGTTGGGCGGCGAATTCCAGCAATGGCATGTCATCAGCGCGCCGGGACATCCCTACCTGAAAGCGGTGATCGAGCAGGTGTTGTTCAACATCGACCATTACCTGCCCTCCCTGCACCAGGCCGGCAAGAACGGTACCCTGCGTCTGACGGGTCCGATTCCCTACACGCTGGCGATCGAACGCATCCGCGAGAAGCATGCGCACCGCATGGTCGACGGGCGCAACGTGTTCGGCCTCGAGTACAACATCATCGACGGCGACCAGGGACACGCGAAGATTTTCAAGGGCCATTACACGCGCCAGACCGCGCCGGTAGTCCGCTTGACGCCGTTCAAGCACGTCAGCAACCAGTTCTACAAGCTGGTCCAACTGACCTACGACCATACCCTGCGTCGCTACACGGACGCCAAGCTGGCGCCGATCGACAAACCGGCGTCGGTCCTGGCACGTGAAGCGGCGGAAATCGCGAAACGCGAAGAAGCCAAGCGCGCGGAAAAGGAATTGAGCAAGGCCCAGCGCCGCTGAAGCGCCAGTCCGCCGCCGTCAAGGCCTGCGGCGGCACTCGGCGAAGTCGTCGAAGGCGCCGTAGGCCCGCACGGGTCCGGTGCCGCACAAGTTCAAGCCCTCGCGGCCACCCTCGCGCTGCGGTGCCTTGTCCTTCCAGGAAAAATCCCCCTCCGACGGCGCACCGAACAGCGCCCGTACCGGGTGGTCGCCCAGATAGGCGTGCCACAACGGCACCGTGCGGTCGTCGCCCAAGTGCAGCAAACCGCCGTCGCGGGTGCGGATCGGACCATCCACCAGGTTGCCATCCAGCCGCGCGCTGCTGGTTGCGAAGCGCACGTCGATGCCGGTCGTGTCGACCAGTGTATTGTCTTCCACGCGGCTGTCGGCGGCGCTGTTCAGATACACGCCCACATCCGAACAGGATGCCACCAGGTTGGCGCGGATGACACCACCCTGTTGCTCGGTGATGCATTTGCGGTCACGGCACCACTCGGCGCCGGTACCGCCGCCGCCGAGCGACAACCCGACCCGCTGGCCCGGCTGCCCGCGCAATTTGTCTTCGCACCACACCAGATTGCGCTCGAATACGTTAGCGCTCCCTGCGCCCTTGGCAAACCCACCATAGCTGACCTGGTTGCCCTCGAGCTTGACGAAATCCTTGATGACGTTGGTGCGGATGGTCCAGCGGCTCGCCGCCACCAAATCGATCGGCACCACCGGGTTGCCGGTCCGGCGCGCGTGGGTGTTGTACAAGGTATTGGATTCGATCAGGCCATCGTCCGGGAAATTCTCGCCACCGCCGTTGATCTTGAAGTGGGCGTTGAAGTCCGCGATCTTGTTGTTGACGGCGGCGAAGTGGCGGCCGGCACCGACCACATGGAAGGCGTGTTCGCAATAGGTGTCGTCGCCGCAGACACCACGGATCGTCAGGTTCTCGAAGCGCCACCAGGGCGCGCTCACGCGGAACCCCTCCTGCTGGTCGAACTCGACCTGTACGCTGCCCGGCTGGGCGGCACGCACGACGATCGGATGGTCGGGGCGACCCGGGCGGTCGGCATCGATCGCCCGGCCGGAGAAGCGGTAGGTGCCGGGCAGCAGGGTGATCACGTCGCCGGCCTCGGCCTTGCCGATGGCGGCGCGCAGTTCGTCGGGCGTGCCGACCAGGATACCGCCCGGCCGCTGGCCGCCGGCCGGGTGCGCTTGGGCGCCCAGGACCAGCGCCAGTTCGGGAGGCGGCAGCGCCGGGGCGCCGCGGTCCAGTTCCAGCAAGGTCCGGCTGGCAAATTGGCCCAGTTTGACGATGGTGGGGTTGTGGCCGCTGCTGCGTTTTTCGACATACGGCGCGAGCGTGCGCGGCGCCACGCCCAGGTGCTCGATCACGACCGCGGCGCCGACCAGTCCGGCCACAGCCAGTGCGGCGGCGACCAGCAGCAGGCGGCCACCGGTGCGGCTGCGCTTGCCGCCGGCCTTTTTTCCCGTCAGGTGCTTCAAGCGTTGACCTTGATGCCGTGCCGGCCCATCAGGTCGTACATGGTCGGCCGGCTGATGCCCAGCACCTCGGACGCCTTGACGATGTTGCCGTCGGTACGTGCCAGTGCCTTGACGATGGCTTTATATTCGGCCTCGTCGCGCACCTGGCGCAGGTTGAGCGGCTCTTCCTCGGCACCGCTCTCGGGCAAGCCGAGGTCGTCGGCGACGATGGTGTTACCGTCGGCCATGATGACGGCGCGCTTGATGCAGTTTTCCATCTCGCGCACGTTGCCGGGCCAGGCATAGCCCTCGATCGCCGCCAGCGCGTCGGGCGCGAAGTGCAGCGACGCGCGCGACTCCTGGGCGCAGAATTTGTTCTTGAAATGGTGGGCCAGCAGCGCGGCGTCGCCCTCCCGCTGGCGCATCGGCGGGATGTTGACCACGATTTCCGACAAGCGGTAATACAAGTCTTCGCGGAAGCGGCCCTGGGCGCACAGGTCCTTCAGCTTCTGGTGGGTCGCGCACACGATGCGCACGTCGACCGGGATTTCCTCATGGCCGCCGACGCGCTCGATCACGCGCTCCTGCAGGAAGCGCAGCAGCTTGGCCTGCAGCGCCATCGGCAGATCGCCGACCTCGTCGAGGAAGAAGGTGCCGCCGTGGGCCAGCTCGACCTTGCCCTTGGTCTGCTTGGCGGCGCCGGTGAAGGCGCCCTTTTCGTAGCCGAAGAGTTCGCTTTCGAGCAGGTTTTCCGGAATCGCCGCGCAATTGATCGCCATGAAGCGGCCCTTGGCGCGCGGCGACAGTGCGTGCACGGCGCGCGCCAGCACCTCTTTACCGGTGCCGGATTCGCCCAGCAGCATCACCGAGGCCGAGGTCGGCGCGACCTTTTCCACGGTGCGGCACACCTTCAGCATGCCCGGATCGCGCGAAATCACGCCCGACAGCGGCGAATCCGCCTGCGACTGCTGCATGCGGCGGTTTTCCTGCTGCAGGGTGTGCAGGAAGAAGGCGCGCTGGATCACCAGGTTCAGCACTTCCGGATCGACCGGCTTCTGGTGGAAATCGTAGGCGCCCATGCCGATCGCTTTTACCGCGTTGGCATGGTCCTGGTTGCCGGTCAGGACGATCACGCGCGTGTCCGGCGCCAGCGCCAGGATCTGCTGCAGCGTGGCCAGGCCTTCGGTGGAGCCGTCCGGATCGGGCGGCAGGCCGAGGTCCATGGTGCACACGGCCGGCTCGTGGCGGCGGATCTGCGTCAGCGCCGCCTCGCGGTCGCCGGCGACGACCACGTCGTAGGCATCCAGGCTCCAGCGCAGCTGCTTCTGCAGGCCTGGATCGTCTTCAATGATGAGCAGTTTCGGTTTGGTTTGGGTCACGGATGTCCTCTGGTCAAACGGGCGTTCAGGTCATGGCCGGCGCCGCTTCGCGGTAAGGCGGCAGCACGACCCGGAACGTGGTGCCGAGCGAGGGACGGCTGCTCACTTCCAGCGCCCCGCCCAGCTCGGTGATGTATTCGCGGCTCTCGAACACGCCGATGCCCATGCCGGCCGACTTGGTCGAGTCGAAGGGCTTGAACAGGCGCTCGCGGATGAACTCTTCGCTCATGCCTTCGCCGGTGTCGGTGATTTCGATCTCGACCGCGTCCTGCGGACGCTTGTCGTCCTTGCGGATGCCGACACGGATCATGACATTGCCGTCGCGCGGCGTGGCTTCGATCGCATTCTGGATCAGGTGCCCGACCACGCGCTCGAGGCGTTCGCGGTCGGCCAGCACCTTCAGGCCGGGCGCCTCGACCACCAGCTGCGGGTGCGGCTCGAAAGCGCTCTTGAGCGCCACCGCGCCGCGCACCACCTGGTCGATCGCCAGCGGCAGCTTGTTGTCGGCGTTCTCGGTGCGCGACAGCTTCTGCAGCAGCAGCTTCATCTTCTGCACCGAGTGGTTCAGGGTTTCCAGCATGTCTTGCTGGAACTCGGGATTGTTCTTGTGCTTCTCGGCGTTGGCGTTCATCAGCGACAGCTGGGCCACCAGGTTTTTCAGGTCGTGCACGACGAAGGTCGACATCCGGTTGAAGGACTCGAACTGGCGCGCCACCATCAGCGCATTGGCCGCGTCTTCCTGGGCCAGGTGGCTGGCGGCCTGGCTGCCGGCGATTTCCAGCAGGTCGAAGATTTCCCAATTCAGCTTGAGCGGGCTGCGCGCGCGCTGCAGCACCACGAAGCCGAACAGCTTTTCCTGCAGCATCAGCGGCACCACGATCCAGCGCCGCGGCAGGTCCAGCACCCAGTCCGGCACGGCCAGGCCTTCGTATTTGTCGGGGCTGTCGACGTATTCGTCGAGGTCGATGACCCACTGGGTACTTTCCAGGAAGCGGCAGAACGGCGAATGCTCCGGCTCGACGGCGTCGGCCGGCGGCGCCTGCCAGTAGGCACACGGCGCGAAACGGGCGCCCTCGCGCTGCCACAGCACGCCGCCCGGGCTTTCCACCAGCGCCGCCAGCGCCTGGATCGCACGGTCGCCCAGGTTCGGCCCGCGCTCCGACAGCGTGCGGGTAAACCGCATCCACTCTTCACGGTAGTCGTAGTTGTAGCGGAAAAAATGCTTGCTGATCGAGACCTTCAGCCAGGAACGCGCCGTGCCCGAAAACAGGATCACGCCGAGCAGGCAGACCGCGCCGAACAGGAAGCCGGTCTGCATCACCGTGCCCCAGCGCCCGCCGACGTAGCGCAGGTAATAGCCGACCGTCCCCATCGCCAGCAGGTAGATCGCGGAGCCGAACAGGGCGGCCGAATGGAACATCACGCGGCGCGACACCGAGAACGAGGTGGTCCAGGAACGGCGGCGCGCCAGCGAGGCCGCCACCAGCGGCACCGTCAGCGCATTGACGACGCCGCGCGCGGTCCACAGGTCGGGATTCGGTTCGCGGAACAGCATGGTGTTGCTGTACATATAAAAATCGTAGGCGAACATGCCGCACACGCCGAGGCAGACGAACTTGGTGGCCCAGCGCTCTTCGATGGTCTTATTGCGATAGGCCTGCTCCACCAGCAGCATGCCGTACACCGACAGGCCGACGAAGGCGGCCAGCATCGGCAGGCTGCCGAATGCGACCAGGATGCCGGTGCCGTGCCCGACCAGTGCCAGGGCGAGCAGCACCACCAGCGTCAGGTAGCAGGCGGCGGCGATGGCCAGCGAGCGGCGCAGGCGGCCGGCCGCGTCGCGCCAGTGGCCGTGCAGCGCCACCAGGAACAATGCCCATGTACCGTCGCGCACCACTTCGAGCAGGCCGGACAAGGGGCTCCACAGGACCCCGAGTCCCGCTTCCCAGGACAGCACCCCGGCCCACAGCGCACTGGCCAGGCAGGCCAGGGGCAGCGTGATGCGCTGGGCACGCCCGCGCCAGCCCGACAGCACGGGCAGGCCCAGCACCAGGAAACCGATGGCGGCCAGCAGGTAACTCGAGGCAGCGATGTTGGTCACGCGATCTTAGTCACGGATAGGAACGATGAACGGCCGCACAGGCGGCCGCAAGTATGAGCAAAACCGTCGGCCCCGATCAGCGGCCACTGCGGAACAGCACGACCTTCAGGGTATCGATCAGGATCAGGACGTCGAGGAACAGGCTGTTGTTCTTCACGTAATACAGGTCGTATTGCAATTTCTGCAATGCGTCCTCGGCCGACGAACCGTAGCCGTAGCGTACCTGGGCCCAGCCGGTGATACCCGGCTTGACGCTGTGGCGCACGTTGTAATACGGGACCACCTCGATCAGCTGCTCGACGAAGTACTGGCGCTCCGGACGCGGACCGACGAAGGACATCTCGCCCTTGAACACGTTGAGGATCTGCGGCAGCTCGTCGATACGGGTCTTGCGCATGAAGTTGCCGACGCGCGTGATGCGCGGGTCGTTCTGCTGCGCCCACTGCGGCTTGCCGCCCTTTTCGGCGTCGATGCGCATGCTGCGGAATTTATGCACACGGAAGATCTCGCCATCCATGCCGACGCGTTCCTGCGAGTAGAACACCGGACCGCGGTCCTCGAACCACACCGCCAGCATCGCACCCAGCATCAGCGGGAAGGTCAGCACCAGGATGAGGGTGCTGCAGATGATATCGAAGCTGCGCTTCATGAAGGTACGCACGAAGCTCTGGTCGAAGCCGCCGCCGAACACCAGCCACGACGGCTGCAGCGAGTCGACCCGGATCTGGCAGGTTTCGCGCTCGAAGAAGGTGGCGGCATCGGTCACCTTCAGGCCGGCCAGCTTGCACTCCAGCAGTTCCTTGATCGGGAAGCCGCCACGGCGGTTCTGCACCGACACCACGATTTCCTGCACGTTGTGGCGGCGCGCCAGCGCCACCAGCGACTCGTTCTCGCGCGCCGACAGCAGGCCGGTGGACGGCACGCACAGCTCTTCGGTCGGGGTCGGGATGAAGCCGGTGATGTGGTAGCGGTGGTAGCTGGCGCTCTGCTGGGCCAGGTCGCTGCATTCCTTGGCCAGTGGACCGCTGCCGAGGAACAGGATGCGGGTTTCGAGGAAGCGCAGTTCGGACGTCTTGAAGAACACCATGCGCGACATGACGATGCCGATGCCGCCGATGCCGAATACCAGCGCCAGGATGCCGCGCCCGAAGTACAGGTCGGGCGCCACGTAGAACACCAGGGTCAGGATCAGGAAGCCCATCACGAACGAGGGCATCAGTTTCATGAGGAAGGGGTTGCGCAGCCCTTCGTTGAAGTCGAGCTGGTACATGCCCATCGCGCTCATGCTGAAGATGATGGCGACCGTGAAGGCGATGGCCGACGTCAGGAAGTGGTCGATGTTCGGCAGCGAAGCCCCCGGGCCCAGCTCCATGAAACGCACCGTCGCGCCGATGTAGGCTGCGCCAAGCAGCACCAGCACCTCGACGAACAGCAGAACGAATACGATCTTCGACACGTAGTGGTTAGAAATCCTAAACACGATAACTCCCGGGCTTTTTCTTGATTATTTGGAAAACATGGGCGGTGTTGAGTGCCCTGGACGTGTCCGCCTGCGAGTGCCGTGCATCGCCGCGGCGGAAATCGGCGTATTCCGGGACCTGTGCGGCGGCATGCGCGAAGTTCCCGGACAGCAAAGCGGTCATCATACCGTACACGCCGTTCAGCACGCTACGAACGCATGCCAAACCGTTGTAGACTTGATTCAAAGCATCATCTTTGGCAATCATTATCAAACGCATGTCATTCTTACAAGCGCCAGACGCTATAGCCTGCCTGGCTGAAGGTTTTCGGGTCGAACTGCGCCTTCACGTCGATGAAACAGCCACCGTCGTTGAGCTTGGCGCAGAACTCGTCGGACGCGTGTTCCATCACCTCGCGGTGCCCGACCGCCACCACCATCGCGTCGCCGCGCGGTAGGCTGTCCCAGTTCTCCAGCGCGATCCCGTATTCGTGGCGCGCCTGGCCGGGATCGGCCAGCGGGTCGTGCACGTGCACGTCGCAGCCATAGGACGCCAGCTCGTGCACGATGTCGGCCACCTTGGAATTGCGCAAGTCCGAGCAGTTCTCCTTGAACGTCAGGCCGACCAGGTTGACGGTCGAGCCCTTGACGTGGAAACCCGACGAGATCATCGACTTGACGGTTTTCTCGGCCACGAACTTGGCCATGCCGTCATTGATGCGGCGGCCGGCCAGGACGACCTGCGGGTGATAACCGACCATCTCGGCCTTGTGCGTCAGATAATACGGATCGACGCCGATGCAATGGCCGCCGACCAGCCTCGGACGGAAGGGCATGAAATTCCATTTGGTGCCGGCTGCACGCAGCACGTCGCTGGTATCGATGCCGATCTTGTAGAAAATGATCACCAGCTCGTTCATCAGCGCGATGTTCAGGTCGCGCTGGGTGTTCTCGATGACTTTCGCCGCCTCGGCCACCTTGATCGCGGACGCCCGGTGCACGCCGGCGTCGACCACCGGTTCGTACAGCGCGGCGATCCGCGCCAGCGTGGCATCGTCGTCGCCGGACACCACTTTCGGGACCGTCGCCAGCGTATGCTCGCGGTCGCCCGGATTGATGCGTTCCGGCGAGAAGCCGACGTGGAAGTCACGCCGCCAGCGCATGCCGGACTGGCGCTCGAGGATCGGAATGCAGATTTCCTCGGTAGCGCCCGGATACACGGTCGACTCGAACACCACGGTCGCCCCAGGCTTCATGTGAC